>JAZSQT010000075.1:0-3499 GCA_045538075.1 Mucispirillaceae bacterium | reverse complement strand
ATAATATTTCAATAAATATAACGTTAATTTACATTTATTTTAAAAATACATTTATATTATCTATAAAAATATTATATTCTTTATTTATATTAATCTTTTATGTATAATTAAAAAAAAATAAATGGAGTATTAATTTTGTATAAAATTCCAAATCTTGTGTATGCTAACGATAAAGGCGAAATTTTTGATCACCCATCGTTAAAAATGTCTGTTAGAAGTGGCAACTACGATTTTGTCCCTTACGAAGCAGAGTTAATTAGATTGCCAAAATGCTCTCGTCTTTATTTTATGCCAAATACAAGACCTATTGCATATAACCAAGAAACTGCAAATTTAGTTGAATTTAATGGAGGAAATGCCGTTAGCATTTTTCTACCACCTGGATTTTTACGTTTATTCTTGCCCTCTTATAAAAAGTTAAAAGATTATACTATGCCACTTTTTGCATATACTGCCGTTGGGTTTATTGATGGTCATTTTGTAGTGCCAGCAATTCAAGTAGATAATATATCAAAATGGAATCCAGAAAATTATGATTTTAGCGAAAATTTTGATAAACAAGTAGATGACTTTATTAATAGTTCACCTAAAAATAGACTTTACGATCAGCTTTCAATTTGTGCTACAAAGTATCATTGCACAGCTGCTAAAAATGTTTTTTATCCACGTTGGGAATGCCCTATTCCTACTGCTCCTACGTGTAATGCAGCTTGTGTTGGTTGTATTTCGTTGCAACCAGCAGAATGTTGTCCGTCTCCACAAACTCGCTTAAAATTTATGCCTACACCAGAAGAAATTGCAGAAGTTGCCTTAAGGCATGCAGAAAAAGCAGATGACCCAATTATTAGCTTTGGACAAGGTTGCGAAGGAGACCCAGTAATGGCTGCCGATAATATTGCTGAAGCAGTCAAGATTATAAAAAAATCTATGCCAGATTTAACTATCAATTTTAACTCAAATTGTTCTATTACAGATAAAGTAAAAAAAGTTGTAGATGCTGGCATTGATAGTGTTAGAGTTAGCTTAAACAGTGTTAACGAAACTACTTATAATGCTTATTATAGACCAAGAAATTATAAATTTGAAGACGTAGTAAAAAGCATTGAATATGTAAAAAATAATAATGTATTTTTACAACTAAATTTATTAACTTTTCCAGGAGTAAATGATAGAGAAAGTGAAGCAAAACTTTTCTTAGATTTTATAGATACTTATAAAGTTGATTTAATTCAAACAAGAAATTTAAATATTGACGGCGAATATCTTTTTTCTCATTTATCTTTTAAACCAGAAGAAATTTATGGCATTAAAAATTTACTTAAAATGATTAAAAAAAGGCGACCAGAAATTCAATTTGGATATTTTAATAGAATGAAAAAAGATTTTTATGTTGATACTGGTTATCCTAATCTGAAACCATTAAAAAAAGGTAAAAGTAATATATAATGAATTATGTAGCACAAATAAATGGTAATAAAAAAATAATAAGAACTAACGACGGTTCTTTTACTTTTTATAGCATAAATTATCAAGAATCTTATAAAACAAAATCTGTTGGTGCATATACTGAAAGTTTACATAAATTTATCAATGGTAGCAATATTATAGAAAGATTAAAATATAGCGATATTCATCTTTTAGATATATGTTTTGGAACTGGCTTAAATTTAGCAACAACTATTGATAAAGTATTTGAAAATCATTGTAAAAATAAGTTACATATTGTATCAGTTGAGCTTGATTATTCTCTATTAAACCTCGTTAATAATATGCAAATTTTATTCCCTTATAATGGTTACAATATTTTGCGTCAATGCTTAAAAAATGGTTATTATAAAAATATTTCATTAGATTTACATATTAGAAATGCTGTTGATTTTATTGTAGCTTTAAATGGCAAATTTGATGTTATATACTTTGACCCTTTTTCAAAAAAACATAATCCAGAAATGTGGACGGAAGATATATTTAGTAAACTATATTCTTTACTAAATAATAATGGCTGTCTCGTAACTTACGCATCAAGTAAAACAATAAAAAATTCTTTTAAAAATGTAGGATTTAATTTAGTAGAAATCAATTCTATAGGCTCCCGTTATCAACCAAGTATGCGAGCAGAAAAATAAATTATTCATCACTATGAGTTGCTTCAATATAAAACATTTTTGCAGTATTTTGGGAATTTTCTCTAATTTCGTCAATTAATTTATAATTAGAAAAAAGGACTTCTACGATAGATTTATCAATTTTGCCACTTTTTACCATACCAGCAAGTATATTTTTTGCTTGGATATTTTCAAGCCCTTTTCTATAAGGTCTATCTTCTCTTAAGGCAGTAAAAATATCTGCTATCATCATTATCCTACTCATATTATCAAGTTGATCTGCTTTTAAGTGGAATGGATAACCAGTGCCGTCTAATTTTTCATGGTGGAAAGATGCCCAATTGTTAATATCTTCTAATCCCTTAACTGATGATAAAATTTTGTAAGTAAAATAAGTATGGCTATTCATTATCATACGCTCATTATCATCAAGGGGTCCTGCTTTTTCTAATATAGAAACTGGAATAACTATTTTACCTAAATCGTGAAGATAACCTGCTATTTTCATTTTATCTTGCAAAATTTGACCAAAACCAGCAGCTTTTGTTATTGCCTCAGCTGTAGCAGCAACTCCAGCTGAATGGGAAGAAGTAAGTTTATTTCTATAATCAATTATCCGAGAAAAAGATTTTGACAAATCTATAAGTGCATTTTCATTAATTGTTTGTGAATATTTTTTTAAAATATTATCGTATCTTTGTGGCAAATTATCAGAATATATATCAAACCAAAAAAACTCTTTTTCTGATAATGACATAAATGCGTCCATAACATCTGGATTAAAAATTTTGCCAGCATGACCTTTCAATTTTAATTGCACTACTTTTTTTTGAGATAATGGGTATAACTTGTGATTTATGGCAAAATCAATGCTGTCTGCTAACTGTATAACTGAACTACCAATAGGGACTTCGTTTCCATAAACGTCAGTTTTGTTTTTGCCATAATTCCATATTCTATGATGATATAAAACTAATTTTGATATTTTATCAAAAAGTTTAAATTCTTTTAATATCTTATAACCAATAGTAGCATGAGTAAAAACAGAATCGTAATCAAGATTTGATAGTTTTTCTTGCTCGTTTATAGATAATGCTCCTATATCATGAAGCCTTGCAGCAATAATAATTTGATATATATCTTCTTCTGAAAAACCCATTTCATAAGCTAAATTTGCAGCGATATTACAAACTCTTTTATTATGGTTTTGTAAGGCAGGACTAACAGAATCCATAGCAGAAGAAAAAGATAAAATTAAATCAGTAATATTTAGTTTAATATCAGTCATAAATATTTATAATCTTAAAAGTAAATTCTTGTCAATAAATATAAAAATAATATGACATATAAATATAAAGAGTAAGAATTTTTAATTATACAGTAATAAAATAAAT
>JAZSQT010000024.1:0-9249 GCA_045538075.1 Mucispirillaceae bacterium | reverse complement strand
GAAATTTTGTATTTAAAGATAAAAATTAAGTTAAATTATATTAAATCTATAAAAGAAAATTTTTCTAATAAATTATAAGAAACAACAGCTACTGATGATGATAAATTTAGACTTCTAATATCTTTTTTCATTGGTATTCTATATAATTTATCTTCAAATTTATCATACATAAATTTAGGCAATCCAGAGCTTTCACAACCAAAAACTATATCAAAAGAATTTATACCTTTATAATCATCATAAATATCTGAATATACTTTTTTACCTTTAGTGCTAATTGCTACAAAGTTAAAATTACTATTTATATAATCATCAACAGTAGTAAATCTTGATAATTTAACGTGATTCCAATAATCCATTCCAGAACGTTTTAAATATTTATCATCTAAAGAAAATCCTAACTTGCCTACTAAAACAAGCTCTATACCAGTTGATGCACAAAGCCTACCAATATTACCAGTATTTTGAGGAATTTCTGGTTCAATTAATACAATACGAAACATTTATTAAAAAGTCTCCTTAGGGCAACCACCCCAAATTGACTCTAAACTGTAAAAATCTCTTTCTTGTTTCCTCATAATATGGACTATAACATCACCGTAATCAACAC
The DNA here is from genome assembly GCA_045538075.1 of Mucispirillaceae bacterium. Taxonomy (GTDB): domain Bacteria; phylum Chrysiogenota; class Deferribacteres; order Deferribacterales; family Mucispirillaceae; genus JAZSQT01. The sequence continues at coordinate 8,639 of JAZSQT010000024.1, read as the reverse complement.
AAACCCAATTTCCTTCCCCTGTTCCTTCATGGGCAAGAGGTGCAATATTATGTTTTTTTAATTCAACTGTCATATTTTCTGCGATAGCTTTAACGTGTGTATCTACATTTCCTGTTGCAATAATAAAATAATCTGCCAATGATGAATAATTACCAATATGAAAGCATACTATATTTTCACCTTTTTTATCGTCAATTAAATTTACTATATCTTTTGCAAGTGTTTTTGATTCCATTAAATACCTTCGTATAATTTATTTGATTTTATATATTTATATACATCTTCATCTAAATATGATTTATCTAAATTTTTACGCAAAATACTACTTGAAATATCTATTATATTCTTCTTTAAAAGTATAATACTACGTTTTTCTATTTTTTCATCTAAATTAACATCTATAGTAGAAAGCATTTTATTAAAGCTAAAATTTGCTCTTTCTACAACTATAAATTTAACAAGATTTAATAATTCTTTCCACTTATGCCAAGTTTCAATAGTTGCAAATATATCACTACCACAAATAAAATATATTTCTGTAGTATCATTAAGAAACTTTTTTACAGTGTTATAAGTATAAGAAGTCTCATCAGATTTAATTTCAACATCTGAAACTGAAAAATTGTTTTCTAATTTTTTTATAGCAATCTGCATCATATTTAACCTATCTATTGCAGAAGCTAAATGTGGCTGTTTATGGGGAGGTGTTTTACTAGGGATAAATATTACTTCATCAAGATTATATTCAGATAAAACTACTTTTGCTAAATCAATATGTCCAATATGCACTGGGTCAAAAGCCCCACCAAAAAGCCCTATTTTTTTCATTGACGAAGCTGTCCAGAACCATATATTAAATATTTTGTTGTAGTCAAATCTTTTGCACCCATAGGACCTCTGACGTGTAATTTTTGAGTGCTAATTCCAATTTCTGCACCAAGGCCAAATTCGCCTCCATCAGTAAACCTAGTAGAAGCATTAACGTAAACAGCAGCTGCATCTACCTCATCAAGAAATTTATTAGCATTACTATAATTTTCTGTAACTATAGTTTCGCTATGATTTGATCCGTATTTATAGATATGATTAATAGCTTCATCTATATCATCAACAGTTTTTACCGATAAAATCATATCATTAAATTCTGTTCCAAAATCTTCTTCTATAGCTGGCCTTGCGTCCATATATTTTATTGATTTTTCATCACAACGCAAATCTACGCCAACATCTTTAAATATTACACTTAATTCTGGTAATATTATTGGTGCAATATCTTTGTGAACGAGTAATGTTTCTGTAGCGTTACATGCACTTGGACGATGAACCTTGCCATTAAATGCAATTTGTTTTGCCATCTCAATATCTGCATATTTATCAATATAAGTATGACAAACACCTTTATCGTGCATAATTACAGGTATTTTTGCATTATCTACAACAAAATTAATTAACGCAGAACCACCCCTTGGTATAATCACATCAATATAGCCTTTAGCTTCTGCCATTTCTTTAATAAGATTTCTATCGGTATCAGAAATCATATAAACAATATCTTCTGATAAACCATTTTCTTTTAATGCTTTTCTGATGATGTTAGCTAATACAATATTTGAATTAATAGCTTCTTTACCACCTCGTAAAATAACTGCATTACCAGATTTTATACATAAAGTAGCACTATCTATAGTAACATTAGGTCTTGATTCATAAATCATACCTACTACACCTAAAGGAACTCTAACTTTATTAATCTTTAAGCCATTAGGACGAGTTGAGCCACTTTCTAAAACCCCAATAACTTCTTCTTGATTATTTATTTCATTAACGGCATTAATCATTGAATCAATAACTTTATCAGTAATACGAAGTCTATCAATCATTGACGAAGATAAATCACTACTAATTGCATAATTAATATCTAACTCATTTGCTTTTATTATATTTATTCTTTCTTCATCAAGTAAATTAGCTATTCTGTTTAAAATATTTTGCCTTTTTTCTATACTACTTTTTGCGATTTGACGGGAAACTAATTTAACTTCTTTAAAAATATTTGATAAACTCATAACTCACCCAAATTATCTATAATCATCATATCATCTATATGTATTACTTCATCTGATATTTTATAACCTAAAATATCGTAAATTTCTGTAGAATTTTTCATTTTGATTTTATTTGTATCTGTAGCAGAATATCTGATTTTTCCCCTTGCTATTTCAATATTATCTGTATCTTTAATACTTACAATATCTCCAGCATAAAATTTTCCATCAACGGATACTATTCCTTTAGATAATAGCGATTTTTTTGATAAAATGGCATTTGCTGCTCCTTTATCAACAGTAATTTTTCCTTTAGGAATAGCAGCATAACCTATCCAAAATTTTTTACGATTAATTGTATTTTCTTTTAAATGAAAATATGTGCCAATTTTTTCGCCATTAAAAAACTTAATTAAATTTTCTGGTTCCATACCTTTTATAATAGCAACTTCACAACCTGCTTTTAATGCTTTTTTCGTTGCTTGCAATTTTGAATACATTCCACCAGTGCCTACATTAGATATGCTACTGCCAGCTGCATTCATAATTTTATCGTTTATATAATCTACATCATAGATAAGTTGTGCATTACTATTTTTTATAGGATTATCTGTATATAAACCTTCTACATCACTCATAATTAAAAGCATATCTGCATCAACAATTCCAGCAACTAATGCTCCTAAATTATCGTTATCACCAAAAGATTCTATATATTTTAGTTCATCTACTATGATAGTATCATTTTCATTGATTATAGGGATAACATTTAATTCTAAAAGCCTTTTCAATGTGCTTCTTGCGTGTAAGTAACGTTTTCTATTAGATAAATCATCTTTCGTAATTAAAATTTGAGCAATTCTAATATTATGTTTTTCAAATTCTTGTTCATAAGTTTGTATAAGCCTGCCCTGACCTACTGCAGCTGCTGCTTGCTTATCAATAATTTCTTTTGGTCTTTCTTTAAAGCCTAACAACTTAAAACCGGCTGCTACTGCACCAGAAGAAACAATAATAATATTTGGAATACTTTTTTTCAATTTAGATACATTTTCTGCAATAGCTTGAATACGTGATGAATTTATACCTAAATCATCTCCAGACAATACCGAACTGCCAATTTTAATAACAAGAGTTTTAATGGTTGGAGCTTTCAATAAAGTCCTCCACCGTTGGTTGTATTATTTTCGTTTGCTTCATAGAATTAAGTATTTCTCTTTTTTTATCTTCAATTTCAGGAATAATTATAGGGTCACCATTAAAATCAATAGGTTTTGCTCCTTTTTTAATCAACTCGTATGCAGCAGATTCATGATTATTATCAGGATAGTATATATATACATCTCTGCCTTTCTTTATTCCATCAATAGCACCAGCCCATGTACCTCCTGATCTATTTGTTTGAGCAACGTAAATTTCTTTAGCAAGTCCATATATATACCTATTTCGTGCCATTGCAAAACCAGTAGACCAACCAGCTTTAGGAGGAAATGTACTTAAAACAAAAACACCAGCATTAACACCAGGATTAGTTATTTCTTTATAATATTTTTTAAAGCCGATATCAAATGTTAATATTCCCTGGGGTAAAACAATTATACTATTACCCTTACATTCAATTGATGATTCTAATGCTTTTCTATCTATTCCTTTCGCAAATCCACTTACCACAACTTTATATTTTTTTGACATTTTTTTTGCAATATTATCTGTAAAATTCAAAGCATCTTCATTTGCATCTCTTGAACCAACGATAGCAACTGAATCTTCTTGTAAAATTTTTACATCTCCTTTGGTATAAATAACTGTTGGAGAATATTTAATTTTCAAATTTTCTTTCATTGTTTTAGGATATAATTTTGAATTAATAGGAATAATTTTAATTCCTTGATTTAATAAACTTTCAACTTGAAAAGCAATATTCGGCAAATCTTCTTTTGCATTTTTAATATCTGATATTTCTTTATCATTCAAATTAAATATACTTTTAATATTTTTATCATCTAATTCAAAAAAATCTTGTAACTGCATTTTTTGTTTAGTTAAAATATCGATAACTAAGCTATTAATTCTTACTCGTTCCCATTTTTGCAAATGAGCTATTGCTATCCAATATATGGATTCATTGTTTTCCATTATTCATCACCCACTAATGTTTTAGCTATAACAATAGCTTCTACATTTAATGCACCATTTTGCAACAAATATTTTGCTATATTCTTAATAGTAGCACCATTATCGATAATGTCATCAATTAATAATATATTTTTATTTTTTATAATACTTAAATCATTAATTCTAAAAGCATTTTTTAAATTTTCATTTTTAGTTATCGCACTTACACATTCTTTCTGAGGTTTTGTTTCTCTCGTTTTTATTAAAGAATCAGATAGTGGTATTCCTAAATTTTGTGCAACTTTTTTGGCAAAATTTTCAACTAAATTACCAGATATACTAGGAGGAACAAATAATACCAAATCATGTTTTTCATAATATTTTTTATATGCTGATACCACTCTATTAACACATGTCTCAGGAAAATCTTCTTTTGTTTCATATTTACAACGATGAATAATTTCTCCAATATTAGATGTTCCATAATATGACGAAGCCACAACACGAATCTTATCAGATCCAATATATTGCTCGACAAAGTGATTTGAGTTAAAATAGTTTAACTTTTCAATTATTTCATTTTTTATTTCAAACAATGGTGATTTTTTTTTGCAATTATCACATCTATTACAATCAGACGTACTATGATCTTCTAGATAATTACAAAGATACTTCATTCTACAAGAAGAAATTCTTGTATACTCAATCATATTTTCAAGCTCTAAAGATTTAGAATCTATCATAGGTTGAAATATACTATAATCAAATTGTGCATCCGAATTTTTAAAAAAATAATATCTACCGTCCTTATAAATAATATCTTGTTCTATTAGATCTTGTAAAATTACCCTCATTTGATTCCTTTTAACATTTACTTCTTTTACTAGATTATTATGTGTTCCAATTTTTTGTTTTATGGACTCAATAGTTTTGAGGTAAGAAATTAAGGGTGGTTTCGATTGAGAAATAAATCTTTTCCTTATTTCTTTATCATCATCTTTGTTAAATAATATAATTTTAGACAATAATCCATCTCTACCTGCTCTACCAATTTCTTGATAATATTGAAGTAGAGAATCAGGAATCTGAGTATGAATTATAAATCTAATATCTGGTTTATCAATTCCCATTCCAAAAGCACAAGTTGAAACTATTACTTTATACTCATTATTATAGAAGGCATTTTCAATATTTATTCTTTCATCTCCAGTCAATCCTGCATGATAAGGGATAGATGGGATTTTTAAATAATTTAGCCAATCAGAATAAATTTGTGTATTTCCCCTTGTTCCAGTATAAATTATCCCTACTCCATCAATAGTTTTTAGAAAAGATGCGATATTAAGCATTTTTTCATCTTCTGTTTTAACATTTACAACAGCTAGTTCAAAATTCTCTCGATTTAATGAACCTCTCATTGTAAGTATATTTTGACCTAATTGCCTTGCTATATCTTTTGCTACTTTATTTGTTGCAGTAGCTGTTACTGCTAAAACTGGCATTCCTTTAGGAAGTAATTCTACAATATTAATAATTCTCTTATAATTAGGTCTAAAATCATGTCCCCAAGTTGAAATGCAATGAGCTTCATCTATCACTATCATCGAAATTTTAATATTTTTAACAAGTTCCAACCACTCAAAAGATTCTTGTCTTTCTGGTGCAATATATAGTATTGAAATTTTACCGTTTTTAGCTTTTGTAACAACCTCATTCTTTTCTTCATTACTTTGTTCAGAATTAAGAAATTCTGCATTTATACCTTTATTTTTTAAATTTTGGACTTGATCTCGCATTAATGCAATCAATGGAGAAAATACAATAGTCATTCCATAACCATTATCATATAAATATTTGCCAGTATACTGAAAGCATAAAGATTTACCAAAAGATGTTTTTTCTATTAATAATACTCTTTTTCCTTTCAATAAATTTTCAATAACTTCCCACTGCCTGTCGTAAAATTTATCAAATAAAAACATCTTTTTTAAATTTTCTTCATGTAAAGTTCTACTATTCATAAATCTACTCCATATATAACATATAAAATACTTACTTTCGTAGTCTAATATTTCAAATTCAGTTATCAAATATTTAAAATTTAAAAGGGATTATAATTTTGTATGCTCTAAGAACTTTGATACAATTTTTCTCATAAGCGATAATATTTAAAAGGTATAAAAATGGCTGGGGCAGAAGGATTCGAACCTCCGAATGGCGGGACCAAAACCCGCTGCCTTGCCAGCTTGGCGATGCCCCAGCATTAAGTGTAGAAAGAATTAATAATTATTTTTCAAATAAATGTCAAGTATTTTTTTTAAAAATTGTAATATAATTTTTATAACATATTAAAAATAAAGAAGAATTACTATAAAAAACTATTGAGACTATATTTATTTTATGTTACATTACACAATATTGTAATATTTTCAGTTGGAGTTTTGTAATGAAAATAACAAGAGCATGCGATTATACATTACGAGCATTAGTTTATATGGCTCGTCATCCTAATGGCACATCGTTTATGAGATCTGATTTAGCTAAACAATGTTGTGTTCCAGATAGTTTTTTAGGGAAAATACTCCAAAGTCTTGCAAAATCAGATATTTTAATATCTGAAAGAGGTAAAAAAGGTGGTTTTCGTCTTGGCAAAGAACCTAAAGATATTAAAATTTATGATGTAGTTGTTGCCGTTGATGGTCCATTAAATATAAACAATTGTTTAGGTAGTAAAGATCCGTGTCAATTTATATATTCTTGCAATAGTCATGTTATGTGGAAAGATATTCAAGAAGCATTAACTACACAATTAAAAAAATATACATTAGCAGATATAGCAAAACAATAAAATAAATTACGAGGTGTTGATATGGCTGCAATTTATATATCAGAATCTGAAGCATCTTCTCTTATCAACATGGAAGCAACACTTAAAATTGTTGAAGAAGTATTTTCTGCCTACGGAAAAGGAAAAGCCTTTAGCTTGCCAAGACAGAGAATGCGTATTAGAAAAGGTGCATTACATATGCTACCTGGTGCAATACCCTATAAAGGTGTTATTGGTTTTAAAGCATATACTTCTTTTAGAAGTGGTTTAATTTTTAAAACGCACCTATATAATGCAGAGACTGGCGAACCTATTGCCATTGTTGACTCTAACGAAATAGGAAGATTAAGGACTGGTGCAGCAAGTGGTATAGCTACTAAATACCTTGCAAGAAAAGATGCAGAAACTGTATTCATTTTTGGTAGTGGTTTTCAAGCTCAAGCACAACTTGAAGCAGTGTGTTCATCAATACCAGTTAAAAAAGTATATTGCACTTCAAGGAACCAAGAAAATGTTGCTAATTTTGCAAAGACAATGTCTAATAAATTAAATATACCCGTTATTGCGTCTGTAGATATTAATAACGATTTGTCTGATTCAGACATTATTATTACTATTACAACTTCAAATAATCCCCTTTTTGATGGTAAACAAGTTTTAAAAAAAGGTGTTCATATTAATGCAGCTGGTTCTAATGCTCTTATTAGAGCTGAAATTCCAGAAAAAGTTATTGAAAATGCTGAATATATTGTAGTTGATAGCAAAGAAGTTGCAGAAATTGAATGTGGAGATATTTTACCTTCTCTTGAAAAAGGACGACTTCACTGGAATAAAATAGTTGAATTAGGCGAAATAGTATCTGGATTACGAAAAGGTCGCATAGAGAATGAAGGGATTTCAATTTTTGAATCTCAAGGTATGGGCTTATTAGATATTGCTTGTGCTGAATTTATTTACAGAAAAGCCGTTGAAAAAGGACTTGGAACACCATTGCCTTTTTAATTAAGTATATTAAACAATTTGTTAATTAATTTTTAATTCTACCTATAATTATTTTTTTTCTTTTATATTCCAATAAGTTATAGGTAGAATTTTTTTTTCCTCTTGAAGTAATAATAAAACTATTTTATTATCTCTTTCTATTGCTTAATGTAATAAAATAATAAAATTAGAGAGTAGTTTTAAATGTCTGAAGAGAAAAAAAATTATTTTAAAAATACGCCAGAGTTAAGTGCAAATTCAGAAATAGTATTACAAAAACGTTATTTAAGAAAAATAAATAATGTTGAAGAAACACCTAAAGACTTGTTAATAAGGGTTGCAAAAAATATTGCAGAAGCAGAAGCTAAATTTAATCCAAATGCTGATGTTTTATCTGTTGCAGAAACTTTTTATAATGAAATGGCTGCATTAAGATTTCTTCCTAATTCTCCTACTCTTATGAATGCAGGTCATACATTACAACAATTATCTGCTTGTTTCGTGCTTCCAGTTGACGACTCTCTTGAAGCTATTTTTGAATCAGTAAAACATACAGCATTAATTCATAAATCTGGTGGTGGAACTGGTTTTTCATTCTCTCGTTTAAGACCTAAAGATGATGTAGTAAAAACTACTAAAGGCGTTTCATCTGGTCCAGTTTCTTTTATGTC
>JAZSQT010000167.1:0-2927 GCA_045538075.1 Mucispirillaceae bacterium | reverse complement strand
ATTACAGATATTAATGACGAAAAAAGGTTTATAGAAATTTCACCATACTTATTTGATAATTATATTTGTTTTGATATGCACGATATTACTTCAGAAATGCATACAGAAATTACAAGAGCTACTGAAAGTTTTAAATATTCTTTTTTATATAAACATATTTCTGATGGCATTATTATTTGGAAAGATAATAAAATTTTAGATATAAATAACTCTGCATGTAAAATTTGGCGTTATAGAAAGGAAGAAATTTATAAAAAAAATTTCTTATCACTTTTTAAAAAAGAACCAACATATTTTAAGAATTTATATGCTACAAATTTTGAAAATGCTATTAAATCATCTTTTAAAGGCATAAGAAAAGATGAAACTATTTTTAGTGGCGAATTAGTTACAAAGAGTTTTCAAGTAAATAATAACATTATTAATATTACTCTCGTAAAAGATTTAACAGAACATGAAAAGTTTTTAGAGTTAGAAAAAGAAAGAAAAAATATTGAAGAAAATATTTTAAACTCTCAAAAAAACTTAGTTTTAGTTTATAACGATGACGGAGAATTAATTAAGTGTAACAATTCTTTTTTAGACTTTTTTATGTGTAGAAATATTAATGATTTTATTGATAAATATAAAAATATTGAAGAATTATTTATTTCAGAAGCAGGTTTTATTGATAAATCAAGTGGTAAATTTTGGTATAAAAAAATCATAGCAAATAAGAGAAAAGAACATAAAATTATTATTAAAAATCCATACGATAACGAACAGCATATTTTCTTTGTTACTGCAAATCATATGATTTTTGATAATTCATCTTTCGTTGTATCTTTTGCAGATATTACAGAAACTGTCCAAAGTGCTATGGCGTTAAAAGATGCAAACTCCCTTTTACTAATGATAAATGAAGATGTTAAAAGCGAAATGGAAGTCAATATGGAGCTTTTATCTCAACAAAGTAAATTGGCTATGCTTGGAGAAATGATAGGAATTATCACCCACCAATGGAAACAACCATTAAATGCCATAGGTTTAATAGCTCAAAATATAGAAGATATTATTCAAGAAGATGAAATTATAGATAGAGAAGTCATAGTTTCTATGATGGGTTCTATTATGCGTTACGTTACATCAATGGGTGAAACTGTTGATAATTTTAGAGATTTCTTTAAAAATAATACTACTTCTAACTGGTTTAATTTAAGAAAAAGCCTTGATTCATCACTACTACTTTTGCAACCAGTATTAAAGAAAACTTCTGTTACAGTTAATGTAAATATGCCAGAACAATATAATATACTAATGCTTAAAGGCTCTGCCAATGAATTTAAGCAAGTTTTATTAAATATTATAATCAACTCTAAAGATGCAATTTTAACTAAAATTAATCAAGGAAAAGCAGAATACGGTAGTGGCGTAGTAGATATAAATGTAGAAAAACATTCTGTTGAAAAAATTAAAATAACAATAAAAGATAACGGCACTGGTTTATCAAATAGTGATATAGATAATATTTTTAATATGAATTACACTACAAAAGGTGAAAGTGGCACTGGTATAGGTATGTATATGTCTGATATGATTATAAAAAAAATGGGTGGTCGTATTTGGGCAGAAAATTGGGAAAATGGTGCAATATTATCTATGGAATTGCCTGTTAAATGTGAAGAAGATTAAAGCAAGCTAAACTAAATGAAATATTTACAAATAATTCACTTAATAACAATATTTTTATTTACTTATTCTGGTTCTTTTTATGACGATTTTTATATAGAAACAAATAATACTAAAATATTATCAGAAAATTTATATAATATATACAAAAAAGATAAAATAAAAGAATTTGGCTCAAATATTAATGGCGTTCTTAATAGAATAAATACTACAGAAAAAATAATTGCATTAACTTTTGACGCTTGTGGTGGCAAAAATGGCAATGGTGTTGATGAAAAATTAATTAATTTTTTAATAAATAATAATATAAAAGCTACTTTTTTTGTAAATATTCGCTGGATTGTAAAAAATAAAAATATATTTTCAAAAATCATAAATAACCAATTATTTGACATAGAAAATCATGGACTTGAACATCGTCCATTATTGATAAATAAAAAAGAAATTTACGGCATAAATTCTACTGGCTCCGTTAAAAATGTAGTTAAAGAAATTGAATTATCTGGATTAATTATTGAAAAATTAACTGGCAGAAAACCAGTATATTTTCGTTCTGGAACGGCGTATTACGATGATGTATCAATAAAAATAGCAAATAATCTTGGATATAAAATTGCAGGATTTACTATATCTGCTGATTATGGAGCTACTCTATCATCAGAAAAAATTAAAAACAATTTATTAAAAGCAAAAAATGGAGATATTATTTTATCACATATAAATAGACCAAAAAGCGATATAAGTAAGGGATTTATAGAAGCAATACCTATTCTTATAAATAATGGTTATTCTTTCGTAAAATTATCAGAAGTAGATTTAATCCGATAATTTTATTTATTTTTTAAATATTTTTTTAATATATTTTCTAATTTTTCTTTTTCTAATGGTTTAGGAATATAGTCTTTCATTCCGTAAGATGTATAAGAATCTGTATTATCTTTTAAAACTCCAGCTGTTAAAGCAATTATTACACTTTCATTTAATCCAGCGTTTCTTTCTTTTTCATGGATTAATAATGAAGCATCTATTCCATTTAAGACTGGCATATCAATATCCATAAAAATTATATCGTATCTATTTTTTGTAGCCATTTTAAAGGCTTCTTCACCATTAACTGCTTCATCAATTTCAATATCATATTTTTCTAATAATGTTTTAACTAATTTTCTATTAATTTCATTATCATCAGTAACTAAAATTTTTCCAGACAGTAATTTATTATTAATATTTAATTTTGTATTTTTTTTATTATTATAAAT
>JAZSQT010000175.1:0-14222 GCA_045538075.1 Mucispirillaceae bacterium | reverse complement strand
TTATATTATAATGAAAATAGAATAATAGTTGATAAAGGGTCTAAAAAAAGGGTTACAATTATATTTAATCCAGAAAATAAGGAGAACCCATTTGAGTCTAAAGGTAAATAATTTAAAAAAATCTTTTAAGAAACGAACTGTTGTCAACGGAGTATCATTATTTGTTGATAAAGGTGAAATTGTAGGTTTATTGGGTCCTAACGGTGCTGGAAAGAGTACAACCTTCTATATGATTGTAGGATTGTTACGTCCAGAAAATGGTAGCATTTTTCTTGATGATAATGAAATTACTAAAAGACCTATGCATGAAAGATGTAAATTAGGTATAGGTTATTTGCCTCAAGAAGCATCTGTTTTTCGTAAAATGACAGTATATAATAATATAATGTCTGCTTTAGAATTTACAGATAAACCGTTAACAGAAAAAAAACATAGAGTAGAAGAATTAATAGATGAATTTCATCTCAATCATGTAACAAAAAGTTATGGTTATGCTCTATCAGGAGGAGAAAGACGTAGGGTAGAAATTGCACGATGTCTTGCTACTGAACCAGATTTCATACTTCTTGATGAACCTTTTGCAGGAATAGATCCAATATCGGTGTCAGATATTCAATCTATGGTATATGAATTAAAAAATAGAGGCATAGGAGTATTGATTACTGATCATAATGTTAGAGATACATTGAAAATTACTGATAGAGGGTATATAATTACTGATGGACAAGTTTTAACAGAGGGTAGTCCTCAAGATATATTATCAAATAAAGATGTTATAGATAAATATCTTGGAAAGGGGTTTACTATATAATGAATAATCTTCATCAGAATGTTGATATTAAAAATACGCTTCAAACGACAGTATATATTACACCTCAAATGAAGCAGTCTCTTGCTATTTTACAAATGCCTATACAAGAGTTAACACAAGAAATATCAACAATTTTAGAAGAAAATCCAGTTCTTGAAATTATAGATAATGATAATAATGATTTTTCTGATGATTTTAATTCTGATAATCAAGATGAAGATTATTCAGATAATATTGATGAAAGTAAATCAGATTTAGTAGAAACAGTTAGTAGTGATGATTGGCAAGAGTATATTGGATATGAAAAAAGTGATGATATTAGTTATCGCCCTTTAAATGATAATGAGGGTATAGACTACGAACAATTTGTTGGTGCATCTGTTTCTTTGTATGATTATTTAAGTAATCAGTTAAAAATAATTGAATTAAATGATATACAATTAAAAATAGGCGAATATATTATTGGCAATTTAAGTGAAGACGGCTATTTTAGGTTGAATATAGATGATTGTTGTGAAGAATTAAATGTTAATATTGAAGAATTTAGGTATGTTTTATCAATAATTAAAACTTTTGAACCATCAGGTATAGCATCTGAGACATTGCAAGAATGTATAATTACACAGATGATAGATGCTGGTTGTGAAAAAGTGTACGCAGAATTTGCAGAAGAAATTTTAAATAAATATTCTGTTGAATTATCAACTTATAAATACGATGTAATAATGAAAGAAATGAGTATAGAAAGAGATACATTTGACTATATTCTTTTACTAATAAAAAAGACAGATCCAAGACCAGGGCTAAATTTTTCTGGCAGTGAGACAAAATATATTACTCCAGATGTATTTATCGTGCCAAATGGAGAAAAGTTTGATATAATACTTAATGAGTCTGGATTGCCTCCAGTAAGATTAAATAATTATTATGCAAGAATGCTTCAAGATAAATCTCTTGATGGCGAATCTAAACAATATATTAAAGATAAAGTTAAAAATGCTTTATGGGTTATAGAAAGTTTACAAAAACGGCAAAAAGCGATTTATAAAGTAGTTAAAGCTATTACAGAGTTTCAAGGAGATTTTTTGAAATATGGAATTAGCAGGCTTAAAGCATTAAAATTAAAAGATATATCAGATGTTACAAATCTTCACGAATCAACTGTTAGTAGGGTAACATCTGGAAAATATGCAATGACTAATCACGGCCTTATTGAGTTAAAATCTTTTTTTGCAAAAAGTGTTTTAGCTGATGATGGTGATATGTCAACTAATGTGGTAAAAACAAAAATTAAAGAATTAATAGACAACGAACGCATTGACAATATTTTATCCGATCAAAAAATAGTTGAATTAATGGAAGATAAAGGGATAAAAATTGCAAGGCGAACAGTTGCAAAATATAGAGAGGAAATGAATATTCCTACTATGTCTCAAAGAAAAAGGTTAAGGAGGTAATTTATGCAAGTTAATGTTACCGCAAAACACATGGTTTTAACTGGAGCTATCAAAGAGTATGCAGAGAAAAAGGTAGCAAAAATTTCTAAGTATTTTGATGAAATAATGGATGTCCAAGTACATCTTGAAGTTCAGAAAAACTTGCATATTGCAGAGGTTTTAGTTGATGTTAAGGGTGTCTTTCTAAAAGGGTATGAAAGATCAGAAGATATGTATGCTTCTATTGATATTGCTGTTGATAAAATTGAAAAACAATTAGTAAAATATAAGGAGCGTCTTAAAAATCGTAAAAATTCAGATAGAAATCATGACAGCACATTAAAACTTAATGTATATGACACTGATTCTATGATGGAGCAGAAACCAAAAGTTATTATTTCTAAATCAATACCATCAAAACCTATGGATATTGATGAAGCAGTTATGCAAATGGATTTATTAAATAAAAACTTTTTCGTTTTTCGCAACTCTCAATCGTCTGAAATTAATGTTGTTTATAAAAGAGATGACGGTCAAATAGGATTAATTGAATCTTAAATTTTTTATATACTTTAGGCATCATTAAATGATGTCTAAAGTATTCTTTATTTAAGTTGTCTTTCTATAAAAGAAATCGTTTATCTAATAATGGTTTTCTTTAATAGATATATCTTTCTCTTAAATGATTACTCTTGACATACTTTTTTAAATCTTTTATATACTTTACTTGTCAATAGCCTTCGTAGCTCAGGTGGATAGAGCGACGGATTCCTAATCCGCAGGCCGCAGGTTCAAGTCCTGCCGAGGGCATCTATAATCTATTCATTTATAATAATCAGGTTATAAACGTTTATCTTAATAGTTTTTCTGTTACCATAATACTCTAAGTAATATAATATTATAAATCAAGTATACATAAATAAAGTATTTTAGTAGTGAATAATCTAAATTTTATTGCATAAATATAAGTAATATAGTAATCTTTTGGGTATTATGAAGATTATAATTGTTGGAGCTGGAGAAGTAGGTACTCATATTGCATCTCAGCTTATAGAAGAAAAAAAAGATGTTACAATTATTGAACGAGATCCAGAAACAGCAAGACGTGTAAATGATGTTCTTGATTGTTTAGTTATTAATGGCGAAGGAACTAATGTAGATTGTTTAATTGAAGCAGGTATAGAAAAAACAGATATTTTTGTAGCTGCTACAAGTATTGATGAAGTTAATATGGTTTCATGCCTTGTTGCTGCAAGTGAATTTAAGATTCCTGTTAAAATTGCTAGGGTTAGAAATATTGAATATAATAAAACAAATATTTTTGACAAGAGCTTTATCGGTGTTGATTATATTGTTAATCCAGAAATTGAAGCCTCATACGACATTACTCAAACAGTTGAATTAGGTGCAACAAGCTCAATTTTTTCTTTTGATGGAACTAATGCTCAGTTGAGAGATTTCGTAATAGAAGAAAATTCTATTTTTGCAGGTAAAGCATTAAAAGATATTAGAGGTTTATTTAAAGAACAATTTATTATTGCCGGAGTTATGAGAGATGGTGAAGTTACTATCCCATCTGGTGATTTTGAAATTAAAATTGGCGACCATATATATATTACTGCCTTAGGTAGATCTTTTCGTAAAATTATGAAAACTGTTGGAGAAAAAGAGAGTAAGTTAAAAAAGATAATTATCGTTGGTGGTGGATTAATTGGCAAACACGTTACGGGTATGATGATTGATAAAGGTAGAGATGTTCGTTTAATAGAAAAAGATTACGATAGATGTAAAGAAATAGCAGCATTATATCCAGATGTAATAGTGATTAATGGTGATGTATCAGATGAAGAGATATTTGACCAAGAAAATTTATCATTAGCCGATGCTGTGATTACTACAACTCAAAATGAAGAACTTAATATACTTGCTGGTGTATATGCAAAATCTCGTGGCGTTAGGCGTGCTGTCGCATTAATTGATAAAACAAATTACACGTATCTTGCTACATCATTGGGGATAGATGCTTGTATTAGTGCAAAAACTAGTTCATCAGACGCTATTCTAAAGTTTATTAGACGTGGGAATGTTAAAAAGGTATATACAATTTTTGAAGGACAAGCAGAAGCTATAGAGTTTCTTATTAATTACAACTCTTTTTTAGCTAATAAAATGCTAAAAGAGGTAAAATTGCCGTTAGGTTGCTTAATTGTAGCAGTTCAAAGAAAAAGAAAAACAATTATTCCAGATGGTAACTTTAAAATACAAGTAGGTGATAGTGTAATAGTTTTTATAATTAATTCGTCAATTTCTAAGTTTGAAGAAATATTGGAAATGTAATGAAGCAATTTAAATTAATATTGAAACCAGTAGCTATAGTTTTATTAATTGAAGCAATATTTATGTTTATTTGTAGTATAGTTGCTTTCACTTTCAAAGAGTTAGATAGTTTTGTTGCATTTTTGTCAAGTATAGGAATTATATTATTAATAAATATATTTATCTATTTAATATCAAAAAATTCTAAAAAAACACCATTATCTATACGGTCAAGTTTTTTTCTTGTAGTTATGGTGTGGAGTAGTGTATCACTTATTGGCTCATTACCATTTTATTTATCTAATAGTATTCCAAATTTTGCAGATGCTTTATTTGAATCTGTATCTGGTTTTACAACTACTGGTGCTTCAATCTTATCGGATATAGAAGCATTACCTCAATCAATGTTATTATGGCGTGGAATTACTCATTGGATTGGTGGAGGTGGTATTATTGTTTTGTCTGTTGCTATTTTGCCACTTTTAGGTATAGGTGGTATGCAATTGATGAAAGCAGAAACTAGTGGACTAAAAGTAGATAAAATTGCTCCTCGTATTGCAGAAACGGCAAAATATTTGTGGTTTTTATATATTGGTATAACGATTATTTCTGTTTCTCTTTTATATTATGGTGGTATGGGTATAATTGATGCTTTATGTCATGGTTTTTCTGCCGTTTCTACTGGAGGCTTATCCACAAAAAACACTAGTGTAGGTTATTTTAATTCGGCTTTTATTGATTGGGTTATAATTGGGACGATGTTTTTTGGAACAATGAATTTTGTATTAATTATCAGATTGATTAAGGGTCAGTTCTCTTATTTAAAGATAGATTCAGAGTTTAAATTATTCTTTTTTATTTTTATTGCTTCATCGCTATCGGTATCTATATATTTATATTTAAATGGTTACTATTCTCTTCACGATGCTTTTCGTTATGGAACTTTTCAAACTACATCAATTTTAACAACAACTGGCTTTGCAACAACAGATTATGAAGTATGGCCATATTTTGCACAAGGGATAATATTTTTATTACTTTTTGTTGGAGGTTCCTCTGGCTCAACGGCTGGTGGAGTGAAAATTATTCGCTATATTATTCTTTTTAAGCATATTGGAAGAGAGTTAAAACGATTACTTCATCCTCGTGCTGTATTTATTTTTCGTATAAACAACGAACCAGCAAAAACTGGTTTAGTAGATGCTGTTGCAGGATTTTTCTTTTTTTATATTGTATCTTTGATTTTTTTAACAGTGATTGTTTCAGCTTCTGGAGTTGATGTAACATCATCATTTTATGCAGTTTTAGGAACTTTAAGCACAGTAGGTCCAACTTTTGATACTGTAGGGCCTACAGATAATTATGGTCATTTTTCAGATTTTGTTAAATATGTATTAAGTTTTGCAATGATGCTTGGTCGTCTTGAAATATATACATTAATTGTTCTTTTTACAAAATGGTATTGGAAACGGTAATGAATGGATATTCTATATATGTTCAAGGGGTAGTTCAAGGTGTTGGTTTTCGTCCATTCATTAAAAATTTAGCTACTAAATTAAATTTAAAAGGTTACGTTTCAAATACGTCAAAAGGTGTAAAAATTGAAATAATCTCATCAGAAGATGAGGCAGATAATTTTATTAATGAATTATTAAATAATGCTCCAGCGATAAGTCATATTTTATCTATTGAAAAAAAACAGTCTAGTATAGATAGTGTAGATGATTTTATTATAAAAACATCTAATATTGAATCTGGTGTTACATTAGTTTCTAGTGATATTTCAGTTTGTAGTAAATGCAAAGATGAAATAGATAGTAATAAAGAAAGACGTTATAAATATCCTTTTACAAATTGCACAAATTGTGGCCCAAGATATTCTATTATAAAAAAATTACCTTACGATAGATGTAATACTGTAATGGATAATTTTTTAATGTGTGATGATTGTCAAGAAGAGTATAAAGATAGTTTAGATAGGCGTTTTCATGCTCAACCTATAGCTTGTCCTAAATGTGGTCCAAAAATTTATTTAAATCATAATGGAAAAGTTATTTACGATAACGTAGAGGCTCTTAAAATTACGGCAAATGAAATAAATAAAGGCAATATAGTTGCAGTAAAAGGCTTAGGTGGATACCATTTAATTTGTGATGGACATAATGATAGTGTTATACAAAAATTAAGAAATTTAAAAAATCGTCAAGAAAAACCATTGGCGTTAATGGTAAAAAATATTCAAGTATTAAAAAAATATATTGATTTAGATGAAAAATATATAAGTTTAATATCATCTCCAGAAAGTCCAATAGTGATTTGCGATTTTAAATATATTCCTTTTTCAAAGTTTATTAATCCATTATCTAATAAGATTGGTATTATGGTAGCTTATACACCACTTCACTACTTACTGTTTGACTACTTAAAAAATGATTTTATTGTTGCAACAAGTGGCAATTTAAAAGATGAACCAATATCAATATCAGAAAAAGATGCAGAAGAAAATTTATCAATATTTACGAATACATTTCTTCATCATAATAGAGAAATATACAATAGAGTAGATGATAGTGTTATATCAATTACAGAAAAAGATTATACAATTTTTCGTAGAGCAAGAGGTTTTGCTCCTTATCCAGTAGTAATTAAATCAGATAAAAAAACTGAAATTTTTGCTGCAGGTGCAAATTTAAAAAGCACTATAGCTTTATATAAAAATAATTTTGCATTTGTCAGCCAATATATAGGTGATTTAGATAATGTAGAAACAATGGAGCTTTATGAAGAAATTTTTACAAGAATGAAAAAACTTTTTAATGTAAAACCAAATATTACACTAATTGATTATCATAAAAATTATCGTTCATCTATTTTTGCAAATAGTTTAGGATTAGAAACTATATCAATTCAGCATCATATTGCTCATTTTTCTTCTTGTTTAGCTGAAAATTCTTATTATGGTGATGCTGTAGGTATTATTATGGACGGTTTTGGACTTGGCTTAGATAATGAAGCTTGGGGTGGTGAGTTTTTTCTAAAAAAAGGTAAAAAAATTACTCGTAAAAGTTACTTAAAGAAGTATCTTCAAGTTGGTCTTGATTCTGCAAGTAAAAATCCTGTTAGAATGTTAATATCGTATTTAGTATCAAATAATTTATTAGACAAGTATCGCTATATAATCCAGTCTCGTATTGGTATTAGCGATAAAGAAGTATTATTAGTAGAAAATATGTGTAAAAATAATATTAATTCTATATTAACTACTTCAGCAGGTAGGCTTTTTGAGGCAGTAGGAAGTTTAGTTTTATCTAAAAAATCAAATGAATATGAAGGTGCTTTAGCAGTAGCATTAGAAAATATTTGTTGTAATAATTATGAAGATTTTTATAACTTTACTTATGAAAATAATTGTATAGATTTTATAAGTGTAATTGAACAAATTTTTATAGATATAGAAAAAGGAATTGATGAAAGTATTATTTCATACAAATTTCATAAAGGTTTTGCAAATGTTATATCTATAGCAGCTAAAAAAATAGCATTAGAAAATCAAGTTAAGGTAATTGCATTATCTGGTGGAGTGTTTCAAAATATAACGTTATTAAATTTTGTTATAGAATACCTTGAAAAAGAAAATTTTACTGTTTTAATTCATAAAAAAGTGCCATCAAATGATGGAGGAATTTCTTTAGGTCAATTATACTATTATTTAGAAGAATTAGAATTTATTGATTTTTAGCTTAATTTTATTGTTTTTTTGACGATTAATATAATATAACATATTTTAGGGTAAAATTATGATTATTTGGACAATATTAGTTATATTAGTAGTAGCATTTTTAATAACTCTATATTTCGTCCCTTATAAAACATTAAAGGGTAAAATATTTAAAAAAATATATCCAGATACTTTACCTGTATCAAGGGTATTATATAAGGGTAGTGGTTTTACGGTTGAGTTTAAGAGAAATAATGATAATTGGCAAATGATATCGCCTGTTGATTGGCAA
The DNA here is from genome assembly GCA_045538075.1 of Mucispirillaceae bacterium. Taxonomy (GTDB): domain Bacteria; phylum Chrysiogenota; class Deferribacteres; order Deferribacterales; family Mucispirillaceae; genus JAZSQT01. Next base: position 5,649 of record JAZSQT010000175.1, on the reverse strand, counting down.
GCTGATACTAATAAAATGCGTAACCTTATGGTAAAATTATCTTTACTTGATGTTAACGATAGATTATCTGGAAAAAATCCGTTAGATAGTGAATATAGTATTGGTCGTAATGGTGTATTAGAGTTAGAAGCAAATGGTAAAGTTGTTTCTTTAAGTTTTGGTTCAATGGTTCCACAAGAGGAGTTAGTTTATGTTGTAAAATCAGATGATGGAGATGTTTTAACAGTTCATTCATCAATAGTTGCAGCATTACCAAAAAGTGCCGATGATTTTAAGCGTATGACTTTATTTGAAGATATATATACATCAATTAGAACTGCAGAAGCAGTTGTTGAAGGTAAAGGGTTTCTTATAATGAGAACTGATGTAGGTTGGATAGCTAATGGAAAAAATTCTTTTGATGAACAAGTTTTGCCATTCCTTGAAGGTCTTACAGAATTACGTGCAACTGGTTTTGCAAAGAAAGATATTCAGTTGCCAGCTAAACATCACGCTTTTATCTCTGTAAAAGCGTCTGCAAAAACAATATCAAGATATTTCTTTGAATCAGATGAATATGAAGATAGCTTTTTAGTGCCATTAAATGGAGAAGTTTTATTAGTGGATAAAAATGAAGCACAAAAATATTTTAGCTTTAAATAAGTATTAATAAAAAATGGGAAAGAAAAATCCTTCCCATTCTATTTTTTTATAAATTAGCCAATTTTATAGTTTCTGGAATAATAAATGGAATGAAATTTGCGATAATAAGTGTCCATATCCCTATAAATACTATAAAAATTAAAGAAAATTTAAATGTAAATTTAAATAAGTCAGATTCTTTGCCAACTAATCCAACGGCGGCACAAGCTATTGCAATACTTTGAGGAGAAATCATTTTTCCAACAACACCTCCAACAGAATTTGCAGCTAAAAATAACGACTCTTTTATGCCTAAACTTTGTGCTGTTACTTGTTGTAATGTAGCAAAAAGTAAATTAGAACTTGTATCACTACCAGTAATAAATACTCCAAGCCAGCCAATTATGGGGCTAAAGAAAGAAAAAGCATCTCCTGTTTTTGCAAAGGCTTCGCCAAGGGTAGCACTCATACCACTATTTTTTGATATGAATGCAAAAGCAACTACTAATCCAATAGTAACGATAGGTATAGACATTTCTTTTAAAGTATCCCATAAACATTCGGTAGCATCACTAACTTTTATTTTTAATATTATAATAGTAAAAAATGCTGCAAATAATATTGCAGTTCCAGCCTGAAAAGCAATTAAGTTAATAGGTAAATTTAATGATACAATATCTCCAGTAGGGCTTTTAATAATATAATTTATGTTCGTGAATGAGAGAGTTACTTGCGTGTAGTCAAAAATTGAACCTTTTGCAAAAAGATTTTTAAACCAATCTTGTGTCCAAATTACAATTGTTACAATTAGTAATGTAAAAGGTAACCAACCAGTAAAAACTTTTTTAAAAGTTAAATTACTTTTTTTAGAAAAATTTGTTTCGTTATCTAATCTAAATATATTTTTAGGTTGCCAGATTTTCAAAAATAATGTTGTCATAGCTAATGAAACCATTGCAGAAAGAATATCTGGCAATTCTGCACCTAAAAAATTTGAGCTTAAAAATTGTGTTCCAGTAAAAGTAACGGAAGCTACAAAAATAGCTGGATAAGTTTCTTTTATTCCTTTAAATCCGTCCATCAAAAAAACTATAAAAAAAGGAATTGTTAAACTTAATGGAATAAGCATTCTGCCAACCATTGCAGAAACGGCATGTTGATCAATGCCTACAAGGTTTGTCATTGCAATAATAGGGATACCAACAGCACCAAAAGCGACTGGTGCTGTATTTGCAATTAAACATAATCCAGCAGCATATAGAGGTTTTAATCCTAATCCAACAAGTAATACGGCAGTAATAGCAACAGGTCCACCAAAGCCAATAGCACCTTCTAAAAATGAACCAAAACAAAAACCTATTAGTATTACTTGTATCCTATGGTCTGGAGTTATACTTATAACACTTTCTTTTATTATTTCAAAAGCTCCAGATTTTACAGATAATTTGTATAAAAAAATTGCAGTAATAATAATCCATGCAATAGGCCATATTCCTTGAGTAAACCCTTGTATAAAACTTGCACCAACTAAAGAAAAAGGCATATCGTAAATAAAAGCAGCAATTATTGATGATAATACTAATGTTAAAAAACCAGCTTGGTAACCTTTAAGTTTAAGAACTAATAAACAAAGTAAGAAACAAGCAATAGGTAAAAATGCAACTAAGCCACTTAGTAACAAATTGTTAAGTGGATTAAATACTTGTATCCATTCCATAAATTCCTCCTTAAAATATTTTTATTTATGGGTGTCATTATAATCTTGAAAAGTTCTAAATAAAAGTATAATTTACGACATAATAATTATATGAGGTAAATTATGCGTGCTTATTTTTTCTCTACATGTATTGGGGCTGGCGTTTTTGCTGATACGGCAATAAATGCTATAAAATTATTGCAGAATGAAGGCATAGAAGTGATTTTTAAAAAAGACCAAACTTGTTGTGGTCAAATATCATATAATAGTGGATACGATAACGAAACTCGTCAAGTAGCATTGCATAACGTGAATTTGTTTAATGAAAATTATCCAATTATTGTTTTAGGTGGGTCGTGTACTGGCATGATGAAATATGATTATTTATCATTGTTTAGAGATACAAAATATGAAGAAATGGTTAAAAAATTTTCTTCAAGAGTAATAGAATTAAGTGATTTTTTACATCACAATTTGAAAGTTAATTACGAAGATAAAGGAAATCCAGTAAATGTTACTTGGCATAGTAATTGCCACGCATTAAGATATGCAAAATCTGTAACATCATCTAAAAATTTATTAAGAATGTTAAAAAATGTTACATTAAGAGAGCTTGATAGAGAAGAAGAGTGTTGTGGTTTTGGAGGTACATTTAGTATAAAAGAGCCTGAAATATCTAGTGTTATGGTTAGCAAAAAAATTCAAGATATAAAAAACCAAAATGTAGAATATGTGATTACTTCTGATGTTAGTTGCCTACTCAATATATCTGGAGCTTTAGAAAAACAAAAAGTTAATGTAAAAGCAGTTAATTTGTATGATTTTTTAGCTGAAAGGATAGGTGTTTTATGAGTAATTATACGTCTTTAAAAAATGAATATCGTAAAATTATTAATGAAAAACTTAATGATAAACAACTTCGCAAAAATTTATCAACGGGTATGGATACACTAAAAAATAACCGTAAAAAACTTATAGATTCAAGATTTAATGATTGGGAAAGTTTACGGGAAAAAGGTCGTCAATTAAAAATAAAAAATTTATCAAAATTAGATATACTTCTTCAAAAGTTTGAAAAAAATGCAATAAAAAATGGCATAAATATTCATTGGGCAATAGATAGTCAAGAGGCAAATGAGATAGTTTTATCGTTAATGAAGAAAAATAATATTAAAACTATTCTAAAAGGCAAATCAATGGTAAGTGAAGAAACTCATCTAAATGCTTATCTAAAGGAAAAGGGTTTTAATCCAATAGAAACAGATTTAGGAGAATTAATTATACAATTAATTGATGAACCACCAGTTCATATTGTTGTTCCAGCTATTCATAAAAATAGATACGAAATAGGAGAAATTTTCAAGGAAAAATTAAATGTTGCTTTAGAAACAGAACCTGAAAAATTAAATGATATAGCGAGAAATCATTTAAGAAATCAATTTCAAGAATTTAAAATGGGAATAAGTGGAGTCAATTTTGCTATAGCCAATGAAGGTGCTATTTGGTTATTGGAAAATGAAGGTAATGGTAGAATGTGCACTACTGCTTGTGATATTCACGTTGCTTTTTGTGGGATAGAGAAAGTTGTAGAATCTTTTGAAGAAGCAAGTATTTTAAATGCGTTACTTATTCCTTCTGCAGTCGGTGCTTCTGTAACTTGTTACAATAATATTATATCTTCTCCAAGAAAAAAAGGCGAAAAAGATGGTCCAAGAGAAGTTCATATTATACTTCTTGATAATAATCGTTCTTTAATGCTTAAAGATAAAAATTATTTTAAGTCTCTATCTTGTATTCGTTGTGGAACTTGTTTAAATCACTGTCCTATATACGATAAAATAGGAGGACACGCATATTTAAGCACGTATCCAGGTCCTATAGGAGAAGTAATTTCTCCTCAACTTTTTGGATTAAATAAGTATAGTTCTATGTTAGATTTATGTTCGTTATGTGGTAGATGTAGTGAAGTATGTCCAGTAAAAATTCCATTAGCAGAATTAATTAGAGATTTAAGGAGAGAAAGAATAGGTCAAGGAAATAATAACATAGTAGGTAATGATGGCTCTACAATTAATAAAAAAGAGGCAAAATTAATGAAAATATTTGAAGAATTTGCAACAAGTGGAAAAAAATGGAGTAGTTTTTTGTCTATTATTCCAATTTTTGCTCCATTTATTAAGTTGTTTTCTTCATTTATTCCTATATTAAAAAACTGGGTAAAATATAGAAATTTTCCAAAAATTAATGGAAAGTTGCATTCAAAAGTATCAAAATTAAAAGGAGTTCGTTATGAGTAGGGAAAGGATTTTAGCTAATATAAAACAATCGTTAAGTAGTAACCATATTCCTTCATATAATGTTGCTTATGATAGTCCAATGAAAATTACAGAAAATGATTTACTTTTAGAATATATAAAAAATCAACTTGCTAATAAATCAATAGTATATGAGGTAGATAAAAATTCTATATATAATAAAATTGTAGAAATATTAGAATTTATAAAGGCAAAAAAAGTATTATATAATGCAGATATATCAATAGACAGTAGTAAAATCGGTGGAGACTATACTTTTATAAAGTATGATAAATTTGTAGATGATTTTAGGTTGGAGATGTTTGATATTGATACTTCAATAGTTGAAGTTCGCTGTGGTGTAGCAAATTTAGGGGTAGTTTGTTTATCTTCAAATGAATTTGCACCAAGGTTATCGTCTCTTATTACAAATAATTGCATATTTCTCTTAAAAAAAGAAAATATAGTTGAAAATCTTTTTGAAGCAACAGAATTTGTAAAAAAATATGAAGAAAAACGCAGTTCTTCAAAAATTATTCCAACAAATATAATATTTATAGCTGGTCCATCAAGGACAGCAGATATAGAATTACAAACAGTTTTTGGTGTTCATGGCCCAAGAAACACATTTGTATTGGTTTATTAATTTTTTTTAAAAAAATAGGTTGACAATAGAGAAATGATTTGATATAAATTCAATCCGTTGCAGATGAGATTTGACATTTTAATAAGTTATGTATTTGATGGTGATAAAATTATTTATGTTTAGTATGATTGAGTTCATGGGTATTAAATAATTGGTTTAGGAAAGATACATAATTTTTTTAAAAAAAAGTGTTGACAAGTTTGTAATAGGTTGATATAGTTATTGTCTGCCTTAAAGAGGTGGATAAAAGATATTTGACATAAGAATAGGTTAGTTTGTGATAGACAGCTTAAGTAATTAGTAAGGTTTAAATTAGTACCATATAAATAATAGTATGGAGAGTTTGATCCTGGCTCAGAACGAACGCTGGCGGCGTGCTTAACACATGCAAG
>JAZSQT010000118.1:0-3119 GCA_045538075.1 Mucispirillaceae bacterium | reverse complement strand
TGCTTCATATCTGTGTAATATTTTCATAAAGTTTTGATGTGAAAAATTGTGATATTCGCAAAATTCTTTAACAGTCTTAAACTTATTACTTGTCTTATTCTTTATTGCCCTATATTCCTCTATGTATAACATCATACGATTTGCTAATGTGCGACTAATTAAATCTTTATTACTTGTTGTCATCTTAGTTACCCTCCATGTTTTTTTAACTATAATATGTAACTAATTATTTAACATCTACAGTAATGACCCTTTAAAAGTCATTGCGAGAAAAACGCCAGTTTTTCGTGGCAATCTACAATTAATACAATTTTTTAATTCTTTTATGTGTAATTTTTTTTAAATATTGACAGAAATAGATATAGGTATTATATTTATGTCAGATAAATATTTTATCTTTCATTGCACGGATGCAAGAACTTATTGACACGAGGGGTCTTGCGTTCATTCTCTTTTATTCTGCTCGTAAGCACCCGACAACTTTTCTTGATTAATTTAGTATTTTAAAGATATTTTTCTAATCAAGAAACAATTTTAAAAATATTTTTAGGAGATGCTTATGGGTATTGAAAAACTCGGGCCCGATGTGCTACACCTTCCGTACATCTACAACAGAAGAAAAGATGAAACTCACAAAATGCTTCACAGGTTTATTGCTTTGCGTGAAGATTATTTTGCTAGCTCAAATTTGCAAGAACAAAATGTTAATGCAAGAATTGCTGCAGAATCAGCAAAAATTACTGATATTAGTAAGGTCAACAGAAAAGGTCTAAATGCACCAGCTCCAAATGTGCATTTTTATGAAAGACCTTATGCCGTCAATATTAATACGCCAAGTGGTGCTACTGGAGCAATGTTTAGTGTGTTAGCTTAATAAACTGGCATATTAGGAAAGAGTTTCAAGAAAAATGACGTTACAGCAGTCATATTTCCACTAAGGAGTATTATTCCTATTAAGATTAATAATGCTCCTGCTACTCTTTCTACCCATATTAGATATTTTCCTGCTTTTTTTACGCTTTTCATTACACTACCAATAGCAACTGCTGATAGTAAAAAAGGTATCCATAACCCTAAAGAATACGTAAAAAGTAGAGCCATACCGTGATAGACAGAGTTTTCTATTGCAGCAAGGGCTAATATACCAGTTAATATTGGTCCAACGCAAGGTGTCCAACCTATTACAAAGGCCATACCTAATATAAATGCTTCAATAAAAAAAGGAGCTTTGCCTCTTTTATAGTTTATTTTTGATTGTTTTAGTAAAAAATTAATCCGAAAAACTCCAATCATATGTAGGCCAAATATGATTATTAATACTCCAGCAATGCGAGCAAGGATAAATTGGTATTCTGATAATAGTTTGCCTAATGATGTAGCTGAAGCACCAAGAAGAACGAAGATGATTGTAAATCCTAAACCAAAAAATATTGCACCTAAAATTGCTTTAATTTTTGCTGATGAACTATCAGAATTTTGTAATTCCTCTAAAGATGCTCCAGATATAAAAGATAAATATCCAGGTATTAAAGGCAATATACATGGTGATAAAAATGTTAATATTCCAGCTAAAAAAGCACTTAAAAAACTTGGGTTATCCATAAATTATATCCTATTATTATTTTTTTTATATTTACTAAACTATAATTAAATTTAATTGTCTTATTAGTTAGAGTATGTTACAGTTTATAATTAATGTCAAGATTGAGAGGTCTAAGTTAAAATGAATAAATGGATAAAGTTTGGAGTTGCAGCTGTAGTAGTAGTTGGAGTTATTGCATATCTTATGATTAGTGGCTTATCTCAACATACAATATACTATCTTGAAGTATCAGAATTATTAGAAGATCCAACAAAATTTGATATGAAAGGTGCAAGAATTAGTGGAGATGTTGTAGCAAATTCTGTTATTAAAGATTCTATGGATAAAAAACTTCTTCAATTTGCAATATCTGATGCTAATGGGACTGCCATGAATGTAGAATATAAAGGAGTAGTGCCAGATGCTTTTGAAGAGGGTGTTACAGTTATAGTTGAGGGCAATTACGATCCAGTTAAACAAATATTTTTTGCTAATACTCTATTGGCTAAATGTCCATCTAAATACGAAGGAGAAGATCCAGCAGATCACGTTGCTGCAACAGAGCAACAGTAATATATTAAATATTTGGTGAAACAAAGTGCATTTAGCAAGCTCCTTTCAGATTTTAGGCTTATTAAGTGGTTTGTTATCATTAATATTCTATATCGTTTTTTTTCGTAGTGAAAAAGTAAATCATCTATATTTAGGTAGAATTTTTAAGGTAGCTATGTTTTTTTTCATAGCTACTACTGTTTTAACGTTGTTTTACCATATTATTACAGATGATTTTAACTTATTATACGTTTATTTATATTCTGATAGAACTTTGCCTTTTATATATAAAATCAGTGTTTTGTGGGCTGGTCAGTCGGGTAGTTTATTAGTTACTTCTTTAGTCTTACTGTTTTTTTCATTAATGGAAGACTTTAGGATAAAAAATAATGATAAAAAATACGTATCGTTAGTTAATTCTATACAATTATCATTTATTATCATCTTTTTATTATCTACAGTTTTCGTTGTTAAACCTTTTGTTGAGTTAGATTTTAATCCAGTAAATGGTGAAGGTTTGATGCCTGTATTACAGAATAAGTATATATTTTTAACACCATTATTTACTTGTTTATGGTTAGTTTCTGCTTTTATATTGATTTCACATACTTTTTCATCATTAATACTTAGAAATACTACTTTTTATTGGATTAATGAAAGTAGAATTTGGGTTTATATTTCTTTTTTTAGTCTTGTGGGAGTATTATTTTCTTCGTCTTTATGGAGTTTTAATAATTCTGGAATATTTTGGAATTGGAGTATATTAGAAATAATTTTAATAATCGGGTTTATTTCTATTATAGCTTTTATCCATACATCATTTATGTATAGAACAAAAAATAGATTTAAATTTAGTTCATATTTATGGGTTTTATTATTTTTTCAATCAATATTATTTTATTTATATATGATTTATGGAACTTCAGTAAATATTGTTAGCCCATATAAATACGCATTTTCTGGAAATTATATATTATTTATTATA
>JAZSQT010000148.1:0-8582 GCA_045538075.1 Mucispirillaceae bacterium | reverse complement strand
CATTCCGCTTTAAATGGTTTAACTCCTAAAGAATGTGTCCAAAAATGTAACTAATTACTTGACATCTACAATTACGAGGAGTAAAACGACGAAGTAATCCAGTAAAACAGTTAATAAAAATTTAGTTTAATTCTTAATATTAATTAACTCATTTAGGTGTAAAGATTATTTCAATTTCAACTTTCCTAAAGAACACAATTTTTTCTCCAGAAGTAGAAACATTCCATATATTTATTCAATAAGGTCGCAAACTCGCTTACGCTCGGGGACAAGCCCAGAGCTCCCAAAAAGCATTGAATAAATATATGTCATTACTTCTGAGTTCAAAAATTGTATTCTTTATGTATCTCGTTATCGTTTCAATATTATTGATAAAATTTAAAGTTATTTATTATTTCAAGTTTTAGATTATGAATACAAAAAATTTTAGGACGAAATTTTTTGTATAATTTATAAAAATTAAAAGGGGATATTTTACTATCCCCTAAATATGTTAGCTCTTCGCAAAAGCGTGGTTTTGCGAAGAGCTACTTTATTATTACTTTCTTATTTTATCCTTGTAACAATGCTAATGCTTGTTGTGGGATTTGGTTAGCTTGAGCCACCATAGCAGTTGCAGCTTGAACAAGCACTTGATTTTTTGTAAGGTTTGCTGTTTCTTCTGCAATATCTAAATCTCTTATGCGAGATTCTGCTGCTGTTAAGTTTTCTCTTGCTGTATGTAAATTTTGGATTGTGTATTCCAATCTGTTAATTTGAGCACCAAGAGTAGCCCTTGAAGCATTTACTCTTTCAATAGCTTTGTCTAATTTTGTAATTGCTTTTTGAGCAAGTTCCATATCTACTACATATACATCGTCAATTTCGAGCCCAGTCGTGTCAAGCTGGCCAACAGATACGTTGATTATTTGTCCTTGATTCGCACCTATCTGGAGTTCAGTGCGGCTATCAACTACGTGGAGATAAGCTGTTGCTACTTCTCCAGTTGCATTAAATTCAAGCATTTTACTTCTATCATTCCATACTGGTTCTATACCAAAGTTTTGCTCTATTTTTACATCAATACCTTTGATAACGTTTCTAATCATACCGTCACCTACGTTATCTTCACCAATAAATTTACCAGTGTGAGCATCTGTTATTCTAATATCCATTGATGAATTTTCTGCCTCTTGTATTGTTGCAAGACTTAAAGCATCAATTAATTGTTGGTCGCCTACAAATACTAATTTTGAATCTTGACCAAGTTTTGCAGTTTGGATAATAAAAGTTCCAGGAACTGCTTCTGCTGTATGTTGAGTAACGTTTAATCTATTTACATAGTTTACAAGGTTATCGTTTACAGTTCTACCAGCTGATGTTAAATCGTCTGCACCTAAATCTAAATCATCTATAATAGCTTTATTCATTTTTTCAATAAAATCTTCTACTGTGTCATCTGCTTCAAGAAATACTGATGCGTATTCGTTGCCATTATAAATTTTTAATTCTTGTGTATTTGCAAGAATATTTACGCCATCATCATTAGTAAATACTGCTATATCAGATAATTTTGTATCTTTAGTTGCAACTCCAGTATCTCTAATATTTACTGTTACTTGACCAGTTACTGTAACACCTATTCCTGGAGTTTGACCTGCTGCACCTTCTTGAAACTCCATAGTAAGTGAACCGTAAGCTACTACGCCAGTTTTTGGGTCCATATTTGCCATATGGTAAGTGATTTCGTTATAATCAACTCTGCCATCATTATCATCTGCTTTAGTTAATTCACCTTTTTGTATATAAGCTACTACTGGTCCATCATCTACTTCTATAGTGCCACCACCAGATTGTAATAAGTTACCTGGCATAGTTACTTCATCTTGGAAATAACCTAATGCTTTATCACCAGTTTTTACCATAACATTATATGGCATATTAAGTCTAATGCTAGTAGTTCCACCAGTTAAACTTGCATTCATTGTAATAATTGCACTAGTTGCTTGGTTTTTTGTAACTGTACCAGTTCTCCATTCTGAAAGCTCTCCAGTTTTTGCATTCATAACACGATATTTAAAGTTAATTTCTGGAGTGCCAGCTGCACTTTGAACTAATCCATTAGAAGTAAATTCTAATTCAAAATAACCATTATAAGTAGATTGGCTTGAACCATTTTGTAAGTTCCAGTTAGAACCATCTTGCATATAAGTAGTAGTTACAACTGCTGTATCATCTATATTTGCATCGTCAACACTTACAGTTAAACCAGATGTTCCAGTAACAGGAATATTTTCTGGGTCTCTAACTGAAGTTAAATTTGGAGTGCCGTTTGGTGTAGCAACTATTTCTGATACTAATACTCCTTCGTTAACTTTCATAATATCTGTTTTATATTTTTCGTTTAAACCAGGATCCATAACTGCTTCTATTTTGTAGTTGCCTTCAGCTACTTCTGGACCTCTAACTATTGCTTCAACGTATTCTTGGTCGCTACTCCAAATAGCACAAGCATCACCATTAAGAAGTTTTTTAGTGTTAAATTCTGTTGCCCTTGAAACACGATTAATTTCGTCTTTAAGTTGGTCAACTTCTAATTGAAGCATTGCTCTATCATTAGTTGTATATATACCGTTACCAGCTTGAACTGCTAATTCTCTCATTCTTTGGAGCATTGCAGTCATTACTTCCATACCACCTTCTGCAGTTTGAAGATAGCTAATACCGTCTTGAGCGTTTATTGCCGCTTTTTGAAAGCCTCTAATTTGGCTACGTAATTTTTCTGAAATTGCTAAGCCAGACGCATCGTCTGCTGCACTATTTATTCTTAATCCTGTTGATAATCTTTCAAGTGATTTTCCTTGGGCTGAAGATGCAACTGATAATGCACGTTGAGCCGTCATGGAATACACATTATTATAAATTGAAAGTGCCATAATAACTTACCTCCGTGTAAGTGTGTAAAAGAGAAACATCCTTGCTTCCCGAATCTTCCATAAGTTTTAAAATTTTTTACTTAAAATAAATTGTTCTTGCACGATTAAAATATATAAGAAACCAAAAATTTTATTAATCTTGGTTTACTTTGGAAACTTTAACGTCCTTTCATAACTCCCCCTCGTCATCTCCTAAGTTGAGAATCTGAGGCCGACTTGCACGCTAAAGGTAAGTTGACTAATTTTTGCGTTGCTTGCCGACCTGATTGTTTCAGTATCACCTTTGAAAAAAGAAGTTTTTTTTATCCCTTATTTTTCTAACCAGCCACTCTTTTTGAGTTCACTTTTTGGTAGTAATTTTAAGAGATTCTTCCTCTTCACACCTTACTTATCGGTAAGCAAACAATATAACTTTAGAAAAAAATTATTTTTCTTCTAAATATATCTCATTATTTTCGTTTAATAGCTCTAACTCATTGATAGATTTATCTAATTTTTTTATCCTCGTAACCATTAGTTCTCTATATTCATTAGATAATTTATCTATAAAACCACCAATTTTATCTAAACTATCGCTATATTTTCCCCATTCTTTACGAAAAACTGATAATGCTTGAAGAAGCAATTTTGCATTTTTTTCTATAACAAAATTATCAGCTGCTTGACGCATAACAGATAAAATTGAAATAAGAGAAGATGGAGAACATATTAATACATTCTTTGTTGATGCCTCATCAATAATTGTATTATCAACTTGAAAAATAAAACTATATATACTTTCGTTTGGAATAAAAAGTAATACGCAATCTAATGTCTTTTCTTCTATATTAATATATTCTCTACCTGATACTGCTTTTATATGATTTTTAACGTCTTTTATAAAGGCTTGTTTATACTGTCCTTTATCTATATCATCTGCATCAATATATCTTCTATAATTTTCAAAAGGAAATTTAACGTCCATATTTAGTTTCATATTATTTGGGAATAAAAAAGTAAAATCTGGTCTATTTCCACTGGCAGATTTACTTTGACGCAAATAATTAATTCCTTCTTTTAACCCACAAGAATTAAGTATATCATCTGCCATACGTTCGCCCCACTGACCACGATGTTGTTTTGATGATAAAGTTTGATTTAAATTGTTAGTAACTGAATATAATTGCATAGTTTGGTTATGGCTTGTATCAAGGGCTTGCTTTAATTCGCCTATTTGGGAACTTCTTTTATTTTCTAAAGTATTTACAAGATTTGTTAATTTTAATAACTCACTATTTAATGTTTCTATTTTATTCTCTAAGGCTTGCTTTTGACTTGCTATTTCTTTAACACTCAATTCTCTTTCAGATGATAATTTTTCTGACGCAATTTTTATTAAATGGTCAGTAGTCTTAGAAAGAGAATTTAAAGAAATATCTGAAAAACTTTCTTTTAATGAACCAGTAGCTTCTCCAATAGATAAATCAAATCTTTCTTTGCCTTTTTTAGACAATATATAATATATGAGGATAGATAACCCTACTCCTAACAAAAATCCAACTAAAAATACAATAAATATAATAAAAAATATACTACTAACATCTTCCATAAATAACCTTAACCAATAAAAAAGGGCGACTTAACGCCCTTTTAAAAATTAATTTTTGTTAATTTCTTCTAATATCCTTAAAACTTCTGGTAGAAGTTGTTTCTTTCTTGATAAAATACCCGGCAAGAAAAAGCTATTATTTGATAATCTCTTATAAGAAAAAATATTTTCTGCTGCGTCAAAACCAGTAGTAATTAATATACTTTCTTCCATAATTATATCTGTAACAAGAAGCATCATCCAATCAAGTTTATGTTGAGCTTTAACTGAATGTAATTCTTCTGTTAATGATAATTTTATATTATCAAGCTCTTGCAATGTTACTGTTTCTACTTGGCTGATACCAACTTTTCTGCCGTGTTCTTCAAATATTTTAAAATCACCACCAACTATTTGTGATGCAGTTTTAGAAGATAAACTATTAGTAGAAGAAAAAATATCTACACCGTATTGTTTTGCATCTACATTGCATATATCTTGCAACTCTGCTATTGCTGCATGGTCGTCCATAGTTGTAGTAGGAGATTTCATAATAACAGTATCACTTAATATACCACCTAATAAAAGCATAGCTATTTTTTGAGGAATATCAATACCTGCAGCTTTGTATAATTGATAAACTAAAGTGCAAGTGCTACCTATTGGTTTTGCATAAAAATGAACTGGATTGATTGTTTTTATCGTTCCTAATCTATGATGATCAACTATTTCCATAATTTCTGCAACTTCTGCACCGTCTATTGCTTGGCTCATTTCGTTATGATCCATCATTATAAGCCTACTGCGTTTCTTTTTTAACATATCTGTCCCAGTAATAACTCCTGCAAGTTTGCCATCTTTTACTACTGGTAATGATTTTATACCACTATCACGCAACTTATCAGAAATAGCATCAACGTAATCGTCTGGAGAAACTGGTTCTGTATTAGTCATCAACTTATAAACTGGTGTTGCCATTTCTACACAACGGATAGTTTGAGCTGAATCAAAAGGAGATACAAAAACCCAACCTTTAAAACTGCCTATATCTATCTTGTCGTAATCTTCTTTCTTTAAGCCTACAATTATTACTGCTGGATAATTTTTCTTAAACACATCACTTAAAATATTTTTCCTAAAACCAGTAATAAGAATAGTGTTTTCTTCGTCCATATTTTCTACGTGAGAATGGTATGATTCGTAAGGCATTGTAGCAACAACTACAGAGGCTTGAAATTCTGTTTTTTCGCCATTATTTAATACTTCTGCTTTTAATGCTCGTTTTAATGTATCAGAACTTAAAGTAAATACTGGCTTTGCTTTTCTATCATCACGCATAAATAATTCTGACAATTCATAAATTCCAGCCATACCCTTATAATTGCCATTAGAATCTGTAACAGGAGTAATACGAATACCGTATTCTTGAATATATCTTAATATTTTAGATACTGGGTCGTATTCATCAACAAATAAGGCATTTTTAGTCATACAATCTGATACTTTTGGATAAATATCTTTAACAAAAGGAGGAATATCTGCTTTTGCCCTTTCAAAAATATATTTAGTTTGGTCGCTAACGTTACCACAACGTATTGCTTGATAATCAAAATTACTACCATTAAGTATATTTTTTAAATAAGCGTAACTTGCAGCTGAAGCCACAGAATCTGTATCTGGGTTTTTATGCCCACAAATAAATACTTTATCCATACTAATTTACCTCTCCACTTGCCAATTGTGCCATTCTTCTTAAAGTAGATTTAGAAATCATACCTTCTACTATATTTGATAACGAACCGTCTGTTGCATATATAAAACTCGTTGGAACTTTTGATACGCCATATTTTCTTTGTAGTGCTGGATCTGCCATATACACAGGAAAACTAATGCCGTATTCATTTACAAAATCTATTGCATCTTGCTTTTTACTGTCTATTGAAACGCCTATTATTACGAAGTTTTTATTTTTATACTCATTATATACCGATACAAAATCTGGTGTTTCTGCTTTGCATGGAGGACACCAAGAAGCAAAAAAATTAATAATAATTAGCTTGCCTTTATTTTCTTCTTTTAACTTTTGAAATGCTACTTCATCTAAGACAGATAAATCTGTTGCAATAATTTGGGTTGGTGCTTTCTTTTTGTTGCAACCAACTACTGCAAAAGCAGTAATAATTAATATAGTAATTAAAAATTTCTTCATCTTTAGCTCCTTACTAATAGAGGACAATCTTTTATTAAAAAAGGTAAAATTTTATTTATGAAATAATTTGATGAATATAAACCAATACTTTTTACCTTATTATATATATGGTGATATTTTTCTAAAAATGGATCCATATTTGAAAGTTTTATTTCTTGGATACATTCCATTAAAGCATCTAAATTATCTGCAGCAGTTAAAATTTTGCCTTCAAGACTATCATCTTTGCCATCAAAAATTAAGTCTCTATATATATTTTGAAAATTATCTTCTAATTTTAAAATTAACTCACTTTCAACTAATTCACTTTCAACATCATCAAGGGCTTTTTTTGTGGCTGGATTTATGTTTTTTGTAGTGCTAATTACATCGCCAACAAGAGCTTCTGGTGTATCGTGGTTTAATGCTTTTCTGTATAAACTTTTCCAATTAACGATATTTCCAGCTTCTTCTTCTATCAAACCTAAAAGTTGTGCTATTTGACTTACCATAAAAGAATGTTCTGCAACAGATTGCCTTTTATGTAAAAATTCGTTAGCCCACCTGCCAATATTACTTAACTTTTTTGCGTTTATTAAAATTCTACCTAAATTTTTTTCCATTTATTTATATATCCTTATCGCCTAAAAAACTTTGCAACTCTTGATTGTATGGATATAAAAGAGATGCCTCTTTTGCTACTTCTAATGCTTTATCTTTTAAACCTTCACTTTTTAAGGCTTTAATGTAGTTTTGAATAAATAACCAATCTCTAATGCCATTATTGTATATTTCGCCGTATAATTTAACTGCTTTATTATAATTACCGTCATGGTAGTATAAAGATGCTAATTTATTTTTTGCGTCATTGTAATTTGGGTTTAATTCTAATGCTTTATTAAAATCATCAATAGCTTTATCGTTTACACCTTGATGATAATAAGCTAACGCACGATAATAATAAGCATCAGCAAAACTTGGACTTAGCTTAATTAAAGATGAAAAAACTTTGACAGTATTATCCATATCTCCTTTTTTAAAATATATAGTGCCTAAGATATATCGTGAACGTTGATGTTCCGGATTTAAATCTATAGATTTTTGTAACTCTATAATTGCAGAATCTAAAATCATTAACCTTGAATAAACTACACCTAATCTATAGTGATACATTGACTTATTTGGCTCTAAGGAAACGGCTTTTTTAAAGTAGTCGCAAGCATCTGTTAAAAGTTGTCTATCACTATAAATCATACCTAAATGAAAATAAGCAGTCCCTTTTGATGAACCATCGCTATCTATATACTCTTTTAAAATTTTAGTAGATCCATACAAATCGCCAGATAAATATAACTCTATACCAACTTGTAGCTTATCCATTTTTTGCCTCGTTTTTATAA
This sequence comes from Mucispirillaceae bacterium, assembly GCA_045538075.1. Lineage (GTDB taxonomy): Bacteria > Chrysiogenota > Deferribacteres > Deferribacterales > Mucispirillaceae > JAZSQT01. The sequence goes on along the minus strand of JAZSQT010000148.1, from coordinate 512 downwards.
TTATTACAACGACATAAGAGTAGTATAATACAATTTAAAAAAAATATATACTATTATTATGTATAAAGTTATTTTTTGTTAAAATTGAAATTGGAACAACCTTTGCACCGAAACGAGTATATAAAAATTGAAATTTTTTATATTATTTTGTGGATTGCCACGACGATTAAAATCGTCTCGCAATGACTTTTAGACGGTCATTACGAGGAGTGAAACGACGAAGTAATCCAGTAAAAAAGGTTTTAAAATCACCTAATTATAAAACTTTTACTTTTTTAACTTTAAAATGATAAATAAATATGAATTTTTAAATAGAATTGAAAGGATAACAATATACATAAAGAATACAATTTTTGAACTCAGAAGTAATGACATATATTTATTCAATGCTTTTTGGGAGTTTTGGGTGAAACCCCGAGCGTAAGCGAGTTAACGACCTTATTGAATAAATATATGGAATGCTTTTACTTCTGGAGAAAAAATTGTGTTCTTTAGGAAAGTTGATATTGAAA
>JAZSQT010000161.1:0-9167 GCA_045538075.1 Mucispirillaceae bacterium | reverse complement strand
AAGCGTAAATTTGTTTTATTGCTTATATCTTTTTTCATAGAATCAATTTTCATTTCTAATTCAAATGTTGCGTTATGTGTTAACTGATATAATTTTTCTTCGTTTTCTTTAATTGCTTTTTCATAGTTTTGTTTTTCATTTTCTAGTTTTTCATAATCGTAATTGTAAATGTTTAATTGCTTGTTTAGTGTTTCAATAGAACCGTTAATAAATGTTTTTTGATTATTAATATCTTTCTTACTATCTCTTAATATTTTAGCGATTTCAATAGGTGTTTTTCTACTTGTGATGTATTTATTGATGTATTTATAATTATCGGCATACTTTGATGTTAGCATATTGAAACTTAACATATCACTTAACATCTTAAATCTTTCTGACCAACCCCATTTGCTACTATCTTGATTAAATAAATAAGTATTGCATAACATTTCTAATTCCTTTTGACTAATACCTACTTGACTACAAATTGTTTCTACATATACTTTCTTTGTTTTAATCTTTAATTCATCAATAATAAATTGTGGTTTGCTTGTTCTTGTGTAAGTGTGTTCGTACCCATCAATTTCTACTACCATTTCTACCTTTGTTTCTAAATCTTCAATTACTTCACTGTCAATTTTAGGAAAGATATTGTCTGTGTCTAATCCTAATACCCATAAATACGCTTGAAATATACTTGTTTTTCCACCTCCATTTTCTGCGTAAAATTCATTTGTTTTATCAAAACTTAATTCAAGACTTTTCCATCTCTTAAAGTTTTCTAATTTAATTGATTTAATTTTCATTTTTATTCTTCCTTTCTAAATGTGATATATATCTATGCCAAAACTATTAAATACAACTACAACAACGCCATTTGCTGGGTCATATTTCCAATTCGTAACATATCTACCAGTATTATTACTATTTTCTTCTACCATATCAGCAAATTCGGGATAGCCTTTGTCTTTAAAAAATTCTTGAACTTCTTTAAATTCTTCTGTTTCATAGCCTTTCATTTTTCTATTCCTCCTTTTACCACGTTGCTTCAAAATACCAATCTTCATTTTTGCGTATCATTTTATTATAAACATATAACAAATCAGTATAAAAATTAGCATATTCCATCATATCTGATTCATCAGCTTCAATTAAAAGTTTATGGGTTATATCTAATAAATCTATAATCATTCCTTTTGTTAATAACAAATCTTCACCATATTTATATTGATATTTTTCAACCATTAATTTTTTAACAGACGCATATCTAATTCTACCATTTACCCAATAATCTTCACCATAAGGCGTACCTTTTCTATGAATAGTTATATCTAATCTCATATATTATTCCTTTCTTAACTCATTTTGTTTTTAAAATTTTCTAAAGCTATTTTTACTATTTCAACTTTTTCTCTTGCCCATTCACTAGCATTAGAAACTTTTTCTTCGCACACTTTTAAAACTCCTTCTTCTTCTTTAATTTTTGCCATAAGTTCGTTCAAAATTACTTCTTTGTTTCCTTTAGGTTTCATCTTTTTAATATCAATACGACGAATTGTATCTTCTGCTCTTCGTGAAAGTTCTAAACTACCAATTTCAAGGTCTACAAGTGCAATTTCACATTCACTTTCTTTTGAATATTCGTAACGACCTCCCCAGCTGTTAAAATTATCAGCTGAACAAACAAATAAATCTTGATAATCATCTTTGAAGTTTTCTCTTTTATCACAAATAGTATAAAGAGTTCGCCCAAAACAAGGCATACTTGCAATAAAATAATTTTCGCTAACCGCCTTAATAGTTAAAGGTCTACCCCAGTTGTTGATTTTAATAAAATCTCCTACTTCTATGCTATCAAGAACTTCTTTTGTAATTTCTTTGTTAAAATAAGATTTGTATGTATTCATTTTTTTTGATTTCTTTTCCATTTTTCTTACTCTCCTTTCTTAATCATCTAAAACTTCTTTACAACTAATACCAACTATATATTTCCCTATTTTATTTTCAAAAATAATTTCTAAAGCGATAGAATAATATCCATTTTGACGAGAATAACAAGGAACAAAATATTTATTTCCACTTTTTGCTACTAATCTAAAACCCTCACCATCTTCAAATTCAAACATTTGTTCATTAAATTCAAATTCTTCATTTTCTATGCCAGTATCTTCTAATTGAGTAAAATCAGCATAATTATGTTCGCAACACCATTGGTCGTGATAATAAGTTAGTTTACAACCATTATCAAATAAAACTTCTTCATCAGTAATTTTAATTATTTTCATTTGTTTTTTCCTTTCTTAACTTTATTAATTTTTTTATATGTTTTTAAATCTTTAATGTTTTCTGACTTTTTAAATTGTCTTTCTTCTTCACCTAAAACTGATAATAAATAAATAGAAGGCACATCACCATCTTTTGCTTTAAAGTGAACTAATGCATTTACCATATTTATAGCCATTAATATGTTATCGGTCATTCAAACCACCCCAATGCTTTAAATAGTTTTGTTAGTAGTTTGTGTTCTTCAAACGAGAAACTTCCTAAAGAATAGTCACCATAATGTTTCCAATATCTTTTAGTTTGTGTATTAATAAAAATTGTTAATACCATTTGTGGGACGTCATCTTCATCTACTAAATAAATCATATGTGGGTATTTTGCATTAGGTTTATTTTCATACCCCAACTCTTCAAACTCTTTTAATACTTGTTCAACTTCGTTATTCATCTCGAACCTCTTTTAAAATGTTTTCTATTTCTTCTATTATAGGCAGATTTAATTTTGCAGTTTTGTTTAAATTCTTAACTTTAGTTAATTGTTCATCTATTTGATTTAATAATAATGCTTTTTCTACTTCTACTTTTACATAAACAAAGTCTTTTTTTACTTCTATGATAGGAACATAACTTGTTGTACGATGATGATGTAAACAAATATGACAAGTTATATCGTTATCGATATACTTTAATTCTTTTAATGCTTCATTTGTTTTAATCAACTTTTCTTGTAATTGCATAAGAGAAGCAACTTCAGTTCCTAAAAGATAATAAATAGAGTTATTCATCTTTTTTCTCCCATACTTTGATATAATCGCCTTTTTCATTTGGTTTGTAGATGGCAAGAATATACTCAGGTGTTTTAATCGCTCTACTTCCAAAAATACTAAACATAACTTTATCATTTATTAAAACCATATCAGGTCTAAACATATTTTTATTTTGATATAAATAACAATCTCCCATTTCAATCAAATCAAACACATTTTCACTTTGTTTTTTTACTTCTTCATCACATTTTTTAGCATATTGGCATTTTATACAATTCCAATGAGAACAATTCATACATTGTTTATTTTTTAAAAAATTCCCACTATAATATACTATTTTTTCGTTTTCTATAATTCTTCTATTTCTTCTAAGTAATTCAATATCTTCTTTGTTATTACTATCAATTATTCTATTATCTGTTAATAAGTAATACATATTCTACCTCACACTTTCTCAACCAATCCAGCTTGGATTAGGTCGTATAAAATTTCTGCTAATTTGTATTTGTGCTCGTTATAATATAAATGAAAATACATTAATTTTTCTCCTCTTGGATTAGGGATTATTTCAATAAGGCTATAAAACTGAAAATAATAATCGTTTAAATTAGTGGGATAATCTCCACTATCGCCATAACAAGTTTCTCTAATCCATTTAGAAGAAATAACTCCTTCATTATCGTGTTTATGTTTTTTAAACCCATACTTCTCTAACTCTTTTAAATCTACATTATCTTTTATTTTTAACATTTTTCTATTCCCAATCCTTTTTCTAAAGTATTTATTTTATCTTGACCTATAACACATAGTTCGTATCTTTGTAGTTTTTCACCTCTACGGTTTTTGCCTCTTGAAACTATTTGTAATTCTTCTTTCACAATTTCCCACGCTTCAAGTTCATTTTTGATTTGTTGAAGAATAGGTAATCGCTCATTTATAATATCAATTCGTTCGTGTAATTTAAATAATTCATCATCATCATCTTCATCTGCTATGTTTAAAATTGCACGTTCTTTTAATCGTTTATATGTATCTATTTGTTTTTCAATAAACTCTAAATTAGTCATTTTTTCGTCACTCCTTTTCTTCTTCTCCTTTAAATTTAATTTCTAATTTTTCAAGTAATTCTTTATCGGCATTTAGCACTTTATTTTGATTTTCTAATTCTTTATTTGTCATTTTCTATCTCCTTTTTTAATCATCAATTTTAAAAGAATCATTAAATCCTCTTAAATTTATATATAAGTTCAAATCAGTTAACATATTTATAATATTTTCAACTGTATATTTTTTATCTTTTGGTTCATTTTCTAAAAACATATTTAACTTATCTAATGAATTTAATAAAATAAAATTTTGTTTTTGTAATTGATTGTAATTTTTACTAACTTCAGACAAATATTCATTATAATCAATTTCCTCACCATTATAATTTAATGTTTTTTTTACAATTTCATAGTAAATATTAAATTCTTTTTCATTAAAAATATTTCCGACAGTTATTACTTTTAAAAAATATTTTTTATCCATTTTCTACCTCCAACGCTTTGAGAGTTTTGATTAATAAATTGCTCAATTCGTATGTTATATCAAAATCAGCGGTTAAGTGTCTATCGCTAGTAAAAATAATAATAGTTTCTTTTAGATGATAAATATTATACTTCCACAATTCAATCGCATAACTATCTTTATCTACTTTCCATCCTTTCTCTTCCCATTCTTGTATACACTCGTCTAGTGTTAATGTTTTATTTTGGTCTATGAGGTCTTGAAAAATATTACAATATGCTAAATGTTTATTTATCATTTTAGTTCCATCTAATTCACTATGAACTAAGTCTTTTAATTCGTTTAATGCTTCTTGATATTTATTCATTTTCTTTCTCTCCTTTCAACCACCAAGTTTTTTGATAGTCTTTTAAATAAATATTAACAACACCAAAACTACTCCAATATGTGAATGCAAAACCTTTTGTTAATTTAATTAAATAACAACTGTTTGCTAATGTATTATGTTTTACACAAATTCCTTCTTCCAACGCTTTAAACACTACTTCTAAAGAACAGCCTAATTCTTCTTCTAAATCTTCCAATTGACCTAATTTTTCTATTGCTTTGTTTAAATTAGCATTTCTAATATTATAATTTTTTAAACAAATGGTTTTTTCTGTGTATCTTGTGTAATTAGTGGGTTTGTGTTTTCTTGTTAATCTATTCATTTAACACCTCTGGTTTTTCTAATATATACTCTAGAGCCATTCCAATTTGATGACACATTACCACTCTATAACCCCCATTTAATGCATTTTCTAATGAAAGAGTAGATGTTGTGCAACCATCTGGGAAAGCTAAAATTTTATCTCTCAAACCTATTGGAATTTCTCTACTCCCTTTTAGTGTTTCATCATAAGTTCTAACTACTATTTGTTTATTCATTTTCTAACAACTCCTTATTTTCGTAAATGTTACTAATGACTACGATGTCCTTTTGATGATGAAGCATTAACCCTCTATCAACAATGCCTTTTCTAAACAAAGAAAAACTACAATCATTTTTATCGTAATCAATATAAAAAGGTTTTGTAATAATATCATCAACTTCAAATCTTACAATATCGCCCTCATAAATCTCAACACCGTTTTTATCTTTAAGACCTGTGTATTGCATTAGTTCTATGTCGTTAAAATATCTAGACTCATACCAAGTTTGTTGCATACTAGCTAAATTACATTGTTCTTCATAAATTATTTCTTCAATTCTAAAATCTATTGAACTTACATCAACCATTTTCTTTTCATCTTTTAACCAAGCTCTATACTTTGTTTCTCTATTCATCTTTATTTTCCTCCAAATCTTCAATAACATATTTTATAGTATATCCTTTTAAAATCTCATCACAAAGAGGTTGAGAAAAACTTTCTTCTGCTATTCTTTTTCCGTGTTTTTTTCCTAATTTTTTAGTTAATTCATCTTTATAATAATCTTCTGCTATTTTCCAAGCAAAACACATTGCCCTAAAAAATCTTTCATAGAAATAAAAACCCCATAAGTGGTAAGATGAGTCATTATCACCACGACAATAGTCATCACCAAAAAATTCCCAACCAGAACAACCATCCCATTTGATATATAATCTAGCTAAAAAATCCCATTCATCAACTTGTTTGTCAAATGGTTCATCTAGATAATTACATATAGCAGTATATAAATTACCCTCAATGCACTCCTCACTTTCTAAAACAAACTTAGATTCAACAGTACCATCAGAGTCAACCAAATAATAAACCTTTCTTTTATTCATTTTTTCCTCTCCTTTACGCTACTTTAGAACAAAAGCATTGTTTATTAATAAAGTATTGAGCCTCATTTGTAAACCCACCTTGTCCTCTTATCATTTTCTCGTATAAATTCCAACAACATATTTTTAAATAAGTGTAATTCATTTCTTTTTCAAATATACCACCACCAATAAGCCATTGTCCGTTAATATCATTCACATCATCTGAATCTAAATCTTTAAAATAATCATAATACTTTGTTAAATTGAATTTGTACCCTCTTCGTTGCATTTCTTGTAATAACATTTGAGAATATATTAATAAATCAATTTTGTTATATTTATAAATAAAATTTATCAGTATATGTTTGTCTTGTTTTGCATATATTGAATTAAGTTCTCTCCATTGACCTATTAATTGTTGTTTAGGTAAGTATTCAAATAATTCGTAATGCCATAATCTCATATATTTTTTCCTCCTATAAATAAGCATTTGCTAACTCACAATTAAAAGCAAGCAAAGGTAAAATAATAAAAATTGCTTGTACTAGAAATCCAACTCCAGCACCTCTTGAATAACTTTCACTTTCATTAAACATACATATGATAGCCCCTATAAAACCTAATAAAATACCGACAACAAATCCGTCCCAAAAACCTTTTTTATCTTTCATAACAATTACTCCTTTTTCATAAATTCCTCTCTAATTCTTTTATTTTTTTCCTCTTCTTTTTCTTTTAAGTAAGCACATTTACAACTCCACTTACAAAACTCTTTTTTACCGACTAAATAATGAACCTCTCCACTAAATCTCTTAAATTTTTCATTGCAATACGCACATTTCTTCTCTACATAGTCATTGTCTTTTTCAGTATAGCCACTTGGTCTATTTGGAGATGTATAAAAATCTGTTGTTTTATATCTAATTGCCACTTAAATATCTCTCCTTTGTTCTCTTCAGTTTCTCTTCTATCTTGTCTTGGATTTCCTCTTCTGAAATATTACACCATATCTTCATTTGCTCTAACATAATATAAACATCTGCGATTTCCTCTGCAACTTCACTAGCATTTTCTTTTCCTCTTAAGTTCTTGCATAATTCCTTTTGTAATTCGCTCAACTCTTCAATAGCAACTATAACTTGCTTATCACCAAACTTTAATATCATTTCTTTAAAAATTTCTTTTGCTCCAATAATCATTTAAACCACCTCTCTTACTTACAATTAAAGCAAAATAACAGATAAATGAGGAATGCGATTTGAACCCCAAAAAGGGCTAATTTTCGCATTTTCTCACCACCCCTCTATAATTTATCAAACTTGTTCCAAAAATAGGATTTTGACCGTTCTTTTGACACCAAATCAAGTATTCTCTTGTCTCTTGGTAAAGTTGTGTCTCTTTTACTCTACTAATAAAGATTTCTCTATTTCTTTTATCTTCTTTTGTTCTTGTACCATTTGTTTTCATCTCTAGCACTCCATTCTTTTGCGTTTTTAATAATCTCTTCTTTTTCTTCCTCATCTAAATCTTCATCATAATCAAAACCATAAAAGTCTCTAAAATGTTCACAGTCGTTTGATAATTCTTGAATACCCTCTAAATTTTCTATATAATCATCGCAATTATCACATTCACGATGACAAATTCGTTCTCTATCACAACCATTACACATTACATTGTACAACCAATATTCAATATTAAAATCTAATATCTCTTTTATTTTATCACATAATGCCTTATTTTTACACATATTTACAACCTTAAATATTCTTCTTTATTCATAATTTTCCTTAATATAAACAGAGAAATCTTCAGCAGGCATATCTTCAAGTAACTTTAAACTTTCTTCGTTTAAGTCCAAAATCTCATTAACAACCAAATTTGCTGTTGCTTTACTACAACCTGTCATTTGCATAACACGATTTTCCATAATTGTTATAACATTATTATTTGCATTTTTTAATTCTTCTTTTGTTAACATAAATTTTCCTCCTCTTTAAATTCTCTTGTTTTACGAATTTCTCTTTTGATTTCTCTTCTATCTAAACTTTCGCAGTAGGACAAATCAATGTCCCACCACGCAAATTTTTTCTTGCACTCTCTATAAAGCACTTTAATTAATCTCTTTTTATCTCTTGTCATATAAAACTCCTAATCATACATATATTCATATTCTAAATCGTATTTTTTGGCATAATCAACGTTTTTATCAAACTTGACAATTTCTATTTCAAACATATCGTTTATGTATTGTATCAAATCTTTGTTTTTAATGTAATACTTTGAAAACTTATTTTGTAAACATTCATTATTCTCACTATCAAACCATTCAATAGCTTGTTCTCTCCATTGTTTTAATGTCCCAATTCTTCCTATTGCAAAAATACCCCCTTGCCTATCATCAATATTGATATATAATTCTCCTTTATCTCTGCGTCTTTTGATTTTTTCTAATATTTTAATAGCTTCATCTATTTCTTCATCATTTAAACTCTCTATATCTGATGAATATATATCTAATTCATAGCTTAATTCCTCTAATTTATCAAAGTTTGTTTTTTTATCTCTATTCATAATTTACTCCTATTCTATACTACTTTCTAAATTGTTTAGTGTATCGTTTGCATATTCTAAAGCATACTCAATATTATTAATTGCACTGTCTAATTCATCTATTGCATTTTCGCTGTTTTCTGCTCTTTCACTACTTTGTAGATTCTCTGGTATATTATCGTAATACTCTTGCTCTTCTTCCTTTATGCTTTCTATTTCTTCTTTTAAACTATCTAATTCAAAATTTATACTTTCTAATTTATCAATTAATTTTTTTATTTGATTTCTTCTTGTGTTATTCA
>JAZSQT010000076.1:0-13657 GCA_045538075.1 Mucispirillaceae bacterium | reverse complement strand
GCAGGCAGATAAATGTGGTGGTTGCTCTTTTTGTCATATTAATTACGATTACCAACTAATTATAAAAGAAAAAATTATTAAAAATATTTTTAGAAAATTTAATAATTTTCCAAATATTATTACTCATAAATCTAATGGTATTGATTATAGAATTAGGGCAAAAGTTAGAGCAAAAAATGGAAAAGTTGGGTTTATTGGTTTTAAGAGTAACGATTTTATCCCAGTAGATAATTGTCAGATTATAAAGCCGTCACTTTTTAACAAGATAAAAGAATTTGCAAATGTTAATAATCTTTCTGGAGAAGTTGAAGGACTTGAAACACCAGATGAAATTTTTTTTGCTAATGTAAAAAGTAATTATCAAATAAAAGATAAATCATTATTTAACGGGATAAGTATAAATGGAAAGTATAGTGGTTTAAAATATTCAAGTTACAAAACTAAATTTGGAGATGTAGGCGTAACTTGTGGCTCATTTTTTCAAAGTAATAGGTTTTTAATAGATGAATTTCAAGAAAAAGCAATTAGTTTAGTTCCAGAATATCTCTCTGTAGCAGAATTGTATGCTGGTAGTGGATTTTTTACTTGTGGGTTAATTAATAATCGTCAAGTTAAAGCTACTGAATTTAACCAAAGGGCCGTAGAATTAGGAAAAATATATAATTTGCCAATTGTAGCAATGGATAGTGGTAGATTTTTAAAAAAAATAAAAGATATAGATGTTGTTTTTTTAGACCCACCACGAGCAGGCGTTGATAACAATGTTATAAAAGAAATTTTAAGAATAAAACCATTATATATAATTTACGTTTCGTGCAACCCTCAAACTTTATCACGAGATATAATAAAATTGTCTGATAGCTACAAAATAGAAACTTACGACTTTTTTGATATGTTTAGAGACACGTATCATATTGAGTCTATAGTTCTTCTATCAAAGTCAAATTAATAATATGTATGTTATACTTCTTTATTAAACTTTATAATGTGATTTTATTATGAAAATAAAAAATGAAGTAGTTATTTTTTATTTTTCAAAAATATTAATTCAGTTCTAATATTATTTAATTTTACTTACATTCTATTAAAAATCTTTCCCTCTTTATTTTAAGTTATAATTAGTGTATGATAATAGATTAAACAATTGAAAGATGTTAGTAATAGGAGAATATAAATTGAGTAACCCTTTTTTAATGGATTTTCATGAATTAGTAGGAAAAGCAGATAAAATACGACAAGAAAAATGGGGTAAAAAGGCTTTTTTTATTAAAAATATACATTTAAATTATACTAATATATGTATAAATCATTGCAAGTTTTGTGCTTTTGCAAAAAATAAAGGGCAAGACGGTTCATATTTTATGACTGTTGATGAGGCTATTAATTATATTTCAAAAAAAGGTAAAGATGCTTGCGAAATACATGTTGTTGGTGGTTTGCACCCAGATTTTGGCTTAGATTACGCTTGTGATATGGTTTTTGCTTTAAAAAATGAGTTTCCAGACAAGGCAATAAAAGGTTTTACTGCTGTTGAAATTGATTATTTTGCTTCATATTCTGGGCTATCTATTGGTGCTGTTCTTGAAAAATTAAAGGAATCTGGTCTTGATATGATGCCAGGTGGTGGAGCAGAAATTTTAGATAAAGATGTTAGGAATAAAATTTGTCCAGAAAAAATATCTGCTGATAGGTGGCTTGATATTCATAGAACTGCTCATAAAGTTGGTATTACATCTAATGCAACTATGCTTTACGGTCATCTTGAAAGTAATGAAGATAAATTTAATCATCTTTTAAAATTGCGTAATCTTCAAGAAGAAACTAAAGGTTTTAATGCTTTTATACCATTATCTTTTCAAAAAGAAGGGACTTTTTTAAGTGATGAAAAATTTGTTACTGGAATAGAAGATATTACTACTGTTGCAGCCTCAAGGATTATATTAGAAAATATACCACATATTAAAGCATATTGGGTTATGCTTGGCGAAAAAACTGCTCAAATTGCATTAAGGGCTGGGGCAGATGATCTTGATGGCACTATAGTAAAAGAAAATATAGCAAATGCAGCCGGTGGTAAAACTCAAAGTAGTATGACTGTTAAAAATATTGTTCATATAGTTAAATCTGCAGGTTTAATACCAGTAGAAAGAGATTCTTTTTATAAAGAAGTAAAAGTATATGAGTAAATATTTGTTTTAATTGTTAAAAATTATTTAAATATAGTCGTTATTATAAGGAAGAAATAATTATGTCTGATATAGTGATGGTAAATCCTTCTCCTAATATGAAAACTTTTGCAAGAGAGCTTGCAAGCTATGGCAAATACGTTAAGTTAGTTTCTGTTAGTGAGTTTCCATATTTTTCTCCAAAAAGAATTTTTTATTTTTTTAAAGATACAAGAGAATGTTTTACAGAAAATGCAAAAGGTGGAGTTGAAAAAGAAGATAATATTTTTCTTTTTAAAAAGAATATTTTTTCTACTATAAAATTGTGGCATTTAGATAAGCGACTTGAAGAAGTTGATAAACGAATAGTAAATGGAAATTTTATAGATTTAATAATGTTTAGACGTGGTATGTTACGGTGCGATAATCATAAAGAAGATATAAAGGAGTTTCCTAATATAGAAAGTGTTTGTAGAGCATATCCAGATAGTAAAATTATATCGTCTAAAGTTTTAGGAGTTGGAAATACCGGTTTATGTATATGGGAAACTGATTACGATTTAACTACAACTTTTGCTTCTGATTATTTTGTATTTATTTATAACAACGTAAGGGTTGAAGCATTTTCTACTAATAATAAATTATATACTATAAGTAAAATAAATAAGCCTCTTGAGGTGATTAAAAATATTATTCCATCATTATCAAAATTTTCTTTTAAGGAAGTTGGCAGAAGAGCAATAAGTATAAATAGTAATCCATGGGTGATACGTAATATTATAAAAAATGTTTCTTTAGTTAATGATTATAGTTTCTTTTCTACATCTATTGATATGCCTGCATCATGGTATAGTAGGCTTGCTAATGTAGTAGCAAATGGAAAGTAAAAGGGTTAAATATGAATAGAAAAATGGCAGTAGCTGGATACTTTTATTCAAATAGTAGAGATGAATTATCTTCTTTTATGGAAGAAAATAAGTATATTGGAGAAAAAGTTGATACTGCCTTAGCTATTGTGCCTCATGCTGGGTATATGTATTCAGGCAAAGTAGCAGTTAAGACAATATCTAAAGCAAAATTGTCAGATACTGTAATAATCTTAGGTGTAAATCATACTGGTTTTGGAGAAAGTATTGCAGTGTGGGATAAAGGTAGTTGGCAAACGCCTTTTGGTGATATAGAAATTGATGAAAATTTAGCATCAGAAATTATAAAAACATCTTTTGCAAAATCAGATATTGTAGCTCACGTAAGAGAACATTCTATAGAAACAATGTTGCCAATATTAAAATATTTTAATGAAAATATAAAAATCGTTCCAATATCATTAATGGGTATGAGTATGAGTAAGATTAGAGCTTTTGCAAAGGATTTAAGATATTTTGTAGAAGCTGGTTATTCTATTATTGTAAGCTCAGATTTTAACCATTATGAGAGTGAAGAAGTTACTAATAATAAAGACTTTTTAGCAATAGAGCAGATATTAAAGATTGACGGAGAATCTCTTTATGAGACAGTAATGGAAAAAGGGATTAGTATGTGTGGCGTTTATCCAGCCACTGTTGCATTAATTGCTATAAAAGATAAATATAAGAATGCAGAATTAGTAGCTCATACAACAAGTGGTGCTGTTAGTGGCGATTTTGCTAACGTTGTTGGTTATGCTGGCATTATTGTAACGTAAGTGGAGGGATAAAGTTATGAAAATAAGAAAAGCTGTTTTTCCTGTTGCTGGATTTGGAACAAGAATGCTACCTGCAACTAAAGCTATACCAAAAGAGATGATTACTCTTATTGATAAACCTCTTATTCATTATGCTGTTGAAGAAGCAGTTAATGCAGGTATTGAACAGATGATTTTTATAACTGGTCGCACAAAAAGATCTTTAGAAGACTATTTTGATATAAATGTAGAATTAAATGTTACCTTAGAAAATAGTGGCAAACACGAGTTGTTAGAAGATATGAGGCGAATTAGTGAAATGGTAGATGTAACTTATATTCGCCAGAAAAAAATGTTGGGGCTTGGTAATGCAATACTATGTGCTAAAGATATAGTTAGAGACGAACCTTTTGCAGTTATATTGCCAGATGATATTATGTTGTCTAAAAAGCCAGTAATTGCTCAATTAATTGAGTGTTACGAAAATGTTAGGAAGCCAGTTATATCTTTAATGGAGGTTGATAGTAAAGAAACTTCTAAATATGGGATAGTAGATATAAAAGAAAAGATAGAAGAAAACTTTTTTAGATTAAGTAATATGGTTGAAAAACCAAAAAGTAATCCTCCATCAAATTTAGCTATAATGGGTCGCTATATTATAACGCCAGATATTATGGAAATATTAGAAAATACTGAAGCTGGGGCTGGTGATGAAATTCAGCTTACAGATGCCTTAAAGCATGAAGCTAAGTATAGCGATGTATATGGTTTAATTTTTGAAGGTAAGCGTTTTGATTGTGGAACTAAAAGTGGTTTACTTGAAGCAACAATTAATTTTGCTTCAGAAAGTAGTGATTTAAGGGAAGTTGTCAAGAAAACTATTTTAAATATAAAATTATAAATTTTTTCGTAATTTCCCTTTATAAAAATAATTAATAAAGGGAGATTATGTCTAATTATATAAAAATAATAAGTAATGTGAAAATCATTAGACGTATAAAAGGAAGTTTATTAGATATTGAAGAAGTATCTAATAGATATGATGTTTTTCCTTTTATAGATATAATAAATAATAAAAAAGGTTTTCATATATTTGCAGATATACCAGATATGATGCCAGAAGATGTGTTAGTATATATTTATGGCAATAAGGTAATTATTGAAGGTGAGAAGAAGAATAAGTTTAAAAACACTAATTATAAACTTATACATCTTGAAAGGCATTTTCTAAAATTTAGGCGAGTTTTTACTCTACCTTTTCAGCCAAAAAGATACGATGCAAGTCTAAATGATGGAGTTCTTCATATCTTTTTTAAGTATTAGTTTTAGGAGTATTATTGTGGATAATAGTAATGATGATATAAAAATAAATGATACGATGACGTTACTACCTGTAAGGGATATAGTAGTATTTCCTTATATGGTTTTGCCTCTTGTAATTGGACGTCATAATAGTAAAATTGCCGTTGAAGAAGCTCTTAACCAAGACCATATAATATTTTTATCTTGTCAAAAAGATGCAGATATTGAGCTTCCAAAAGAAGACGATATTTACAATATAGGGACTATTGCAACTATTTTGCGAATGATGAAGCTACCAGATGGTAAGTTAAAAATATTAGTTCAAGGTATAAAAAGAGGAAAGATAGAAAAATTTTTAGAAGAAAAGCCTTGCTTTAAAGTAAAGGTTAAAGAGTATGCCGATAAAATTGATGATAAAAATAAAGTTGAATATGAGGCTGGAATTAGACATTTAAAAGAGCAACTTGCCCATGCAGTAAATTTAGGCAAACCGATATTGCCAGATTTATTGGCAGTGTTAGATACAATTAATGATGCAGCAAAATTATCTGATGTAGTTGCCTCAAATTTAGGTTTATCTCCAGAAGAATCTCAAAAAATATTAGAAATTAGCGACCCATTAAAAAGAATAGAAAAAGTTAGTGAGTATTTAAATAGGGAAATATCAATTCTTGAAGTTCAAAAGAAAATATATACAGATGCTAAAGGTGAAATAGATAAGGGTCAGAGAGAGTTTTTTTTACGAGAACAACTTAAAGCCATAAAAAAAGAATTAGGTGATGATGAAAGTATTGATAAAGAATTATATGAATATAGTAAAAAAATCAAAAAAGCTAAAATGCCAAAGGACGTTAGAGTTGAAGCAGAAAAACAATTAAAACGCCTTTCATACGTTCATCAAGATAGTTCAGAATCGTCTGTTATTAGGACGTATCTTGATTGGCTGATAGATGTTCCATGGAAAAAATCTACAGTAGATAATTTAGATTTAAAACATGGATTAAAAGTATTAAATCAAGACCATTACGGTCTTGAAGAAGTTAAAGATAGAATAGTAGATTATTTAGCCTTAAGGAGACTTAATTCAAAATTAAAAAGTCCAATTTTGTGTTTAGTAGGTCCTCCAGGGGTAGGCAAAACTTCATTAGGTAAATCTATAGCTAAAGCAATGGGAAGAAAATTTATCAGAGTAAGTATGGGTGGTATGCGTGATGAGGCAGAAATTAGAGGACATAGAAGAACATACGTTGGGGCATTACCAGGAAAAATAATACAAGGCATTAAAAATGCTGGTAGTAATAATCCTGTTTTTATGCTTGATGAAATTGATAAATTAGGTAGTGATTTTAGGGGCGATCCAGCATCTGCATTACTTGAAGTATTAGACCCAGTGCAGAATGTTAATTTTATGGATTATTATTTGTCTGTGCCTTACGATTTAAGTAATGTGCTTTTTATTACTACGGCAAACTATTTAGATCCAATTCCAGCTCCTTTAAAAGATAGAATGGAAATAATTAATATATCTGGTTATACAGAAGAAGAAAAATTGATTATTTCAGAAAAATATATAATACCTTACCAAATAAAAGAAAGTGGATTAAAAAAAGATAATATTACTTTTGAAAAAGATGCAATTAAGGATATTATTGATGGTTACACAAGGGAAAGTGGTTTAAGAAAATTAGAACAAACTATTGCTAAAGTATGTAGAAAAGTCGGTCGTAAAATTGTTGAGGAGAAAGGAAAGTCTTTTACAATATCTAAAGATTCATTAATTGATTATTTAGGTGTTAGAAAATTTTATCCAGAAGATGAGCTAAAAAATAACGATATAGGAGTAGTTACTGGCCTTGCTTGGACGCCAGTAGGTGGCGAAGTATTATTTGTAGAATGCACAAGGTATAAGGGTAAGGGCAATTTGATAGTTACTGGTATGCTTGGTGATGTTATGAAAGAATCAGCCCAAGCAGCTTATTCTCATATTAAAACTATTGCAAAAGATTACGGCATTAATGAGGAAGATTTTAGTAATTTTGATATACATATACACGTTCCTTCTGGTGCTGTTCCAAAAGATGGACCATCAGCTGGTATCACTATTGCAACGGCATTGTTATCAGTTTGTAGCAATAAAAAAGTAAAAAAAGATGTTGCAATGACAGGGGAAATAACTATTACTGGAAAAGTCCTTGCTATAGGTGGCTTAAAAGAAAAACTTATTGCAGCAAAAAGAATGGGAGTTAAAACAGTATTAATTCCAGAAAAAAATAAAAGTGATTTGATTAAATTGCCAAAATATGTTACATCTTCACTTAATATAATTTCAGTAAAAGATTATAGCGAGGTTGTTAAAAAAGCTATAATTTTATAAATAAATTAGGTGAAAGATGTCTTTAATAGACAAAGCTCGTGAAAAGCTAAAGATGATGTTATCTTTAGATAGGTCGCCATCTACTATTGCTTGGTCTGCTGTTGCAGGGTGTTTAATCGGTATATCCCCATATATTGGTTTACAAACTTATATAGGGTTACTTGTGGCAGGTTGGTTTAATCTGCCAGTTTATCCAGTAATAATAGGTGTTTATATTACAAACCCTATAACCATACCTTTTATATTTGCTCTTACAACAAAATTTGGTTTATACGTGTTAGGTATGGAGAATCCAATACATATTGATTGGAGTAATCTTACATTTTCTGCGTTATTTGAAGCAGGCAAGACTTTAATACTGCCATTTTTTGTTGGCACGCATTTAGCAGGTATTTTGTTAAGTATTCCTACTTTTTTTATTGTATATTTTTTAGTGAAAATTTATAGAAAATCATAAAAAAATGTGATTTAATAATGTTATAAGTATTTACAAATAAAAAAATATGATTTAGTATATAAGGGATAAGATATATAGTTATCTGTATTTATATATTTACTAATTATATTAAGGCAATTTAATGGCAAAACTTATATCAATAGCAAGTGGAAAAGGTGGAGTTGGCAAAAGTTTTTGTTCGTCAAGTCTTGCTCTTTCTTTAAGTGCTAAAGGACATAAAATTTTACTTGTAGATGCAGATTTAGGGGGAGCAAATCTCCATAATTTCGTTGGTCTAAAAGTGCCAGGAGTTGGCTTATATAATTATATTCGTGAGCGTTCAGAACTTAGTGATGTTATAGTTAAGTCTCCAGCTGGAGTTGATTTTATCGGTGGCTCTGGTGATGTTTTAGGAATGGCTCATATTACAAAATTTGAAAAGATAAAAATTTTAACTGGCTTAAAAAGTCAAGATTATGAATATATTATATTAGATTTAGGTGCTGGCACAAGTTTTAATATGGTTGATATGTTTAATGTGGCAGATATTAAACTTGTCGTTATGAGTAGCGAACCTACATCTATTGAAAATGCGTATGGTTTTTTAAAGATTGCAATATATAGACATATTGAAAGGTTTTTGTCTAAACGTTGGGATTTTGCAGAGATAAACAAAAAACTTCGTAGTAAGAGTATGAATTTTCCTAACGTTCAATCAATTATAGATGCAGTTAATGAAGTAGATAGTAATGTTGCTTCAGCAATAAAATCCTTCGTTTCTGCATTTAGACCGGGAATGATTTTAAATCAAGTTAAGTATAAACGTGAGTTAAATGTATTCTACGGTTTTGAAAATGTTGTTAGTAAATATTTAAGTATAGATATTGAAAAACTTGGTTTTTTACCGTATGATAGTAAGGTTAGCGAATGTATTAAATTGCTACAACCTTACTATAAAAAATATCCAGAAAGCGAAACAGTTGGTTGTATTGATGATATACGAGACCAGATGATAGCTAAATTACAGGGGTCGCAAAATGAATGAATTACGTGAAAGAGAAGACCACGAATTTATCGGTGATGATGCTGAATTAGTTCAACTTGTTGGGCTTAAGTTAGGAGAAGAGGAGTATGCTATTGACGTCCTCAAAATTCAAGAAATTATTAGAACAGCAGAAATTACTATAGTTCCACGTGTAGATTCTTTTATCTTAGGAGTAATGAACCTTCGTGGTAAAGTTATTCCTGTTATAGACTTGCGTGTTCGTTTTAGTCTTGACAGATGTGATTTTGATAAGGCTACAAGGTTTATAGTTATACGTTTTGAAAAACAAAATATTGGTTTTGTTGTTGATGAAGTTACAGAAGTTATCCGTATTCGTAAATCAATGGTAGAGCCTACTCCACCACTTGTTGGCTCAATTGGTCAAGAATATATTTTAGGTATATGTAAATACGACTCTCGCCTTATTATGCTTCTTGATATAGATAGAGTGCTTAATGAAAGTGGCGAACAAATGGAAAGTGAACTTCGCAAAAAAATGCTTGGTCCATCTACAAAAGGAAAGCCAGCGTTATTGGCTATTGAAGAAGAAATTGTAGAGGAAGAAGTTGTTGAAGAAGTTGTAGTTGAAGAAAAAAAAGCAGCTCCTATAGTAGAAGAAAGTAACGATTTGCCTAAACCAGAAGAAGTTCCTTCTCCTATTATTACAAAAATTGAAGAACCAGTTGTTCATGAAGAAGATCATCACGATGATGACCACCATGAATCTGCTGATGCTGGTATAGAAAGTGATATTGATGCTCTTATTGCAAGAGAACTTGCTATGAGAGAAGCAGAAACAGAAGAGTTAAATAAAAAAAAAAGAAAGAGCGAGAGACAAAGTAACGAAGAAGTCTTAGCTGATGCACTTGCTCAAAGTTCTGCTATTTTTGAATTACCAAATAGTGAAGAATTACATGTTAGCGATGGAGATTTAAATTCTTTAATTACTAATGATTTATCAAATAAAGAAGAAAAATCTACACAAAAGAAAGAAGAACTTGTTAGCAGTAGTGCTACATCAAATGTATCTATTAAAGAGCTTAAAAGTATTGCAGACAAAATTATCTCTGGAGAAGAGCCAGAAGGTTTAAATGTTGATATAAAAGGCGAAATCGGTGAACTTTTAAGGCTTATAATTGATACAAAAAGTAAAGTTGATGAAATTAATCCAGTCATTACTACTTCTCAAGAGGCAATCCCTAGTGTAGCATCTGCTTTAGAAGAAGTTAATGACACTACAGAAAAAGCAACATTAAATTTAATGGACGCTTCAAACAGTATGTCTGCTTTTTATAAAAAGTTTATTGATGATTTAAAAAATCTTAAAAAACTTGCAAACAAAGAGAACGAAAAAGAGTTTTTTGAATTATATACAAAAACTTGTGATAACTTATCAAATGCAGAAGAGTTAGGTTTTAAAATTCTTGAAGCATTAGAGTTTCAAGATATTACTGAACAGAAACTTCGTAAAGTAATTAAATCTATTGAAGATATGGGTGCAAGGATTGGTGCAATAGTTGGATTTCTGCAAGTTCATCAACCAAATAGTGATAAATGGGCAGAAAAATTACTTGAAGATTATGGCTTAGCATAAAATTTTTATATAACTTACGAATTTGTATTTTTGCATACAGTCATATTGCCCAGTTTTATTAATTGGGCAATATTTATATAGGAGGTTTTATGAAGGATTTTTATGAAGCAATTAAAGATAGACGGTCAATATATGCAATTTCAGATGAATCACCTATATCAAAAGAGAGAATAGAAGAGATTGTTGAACATGCAGTTATGTATTGTCCGACTGCTTTTAATAGTCAGAGTGCAAGAACTGTTGTATTGTTTAATGATTACCATAAAAAAATGTGGCAGATTATATTTGATTCATTAAAAGATATAATTCACCCTAAAAAATTAGCTCCTATTGCAGAAAAGATTAATTCTTTTATGGCTGGTTATGGAACTATACTATTTTATGAAGATACTGATACTATTAAAAAATTGCAGCAAGAACATCCAACTTATCAAGGAAATTTTCCAGTTTGGTCTAATCAATCAAATGGAATGTTGCAATATATTATATGGACGAGTTTATCTCTTGAGGGATTAGGTGTTTCCTTACAACATTATATTCCCATTGCAGATAATAAAATACAAGCAGAATTTAATATACCAAAAACTTGGAAATTAATTGCTCAAATGCCTTTTGGGAAACCTTGGGACGAGGCAGAAGAAAAAGAAATAATACCAGTTAAAAACAGGGTTAGAGTATATAAATAAAGGAGAATGTTTTAATGAAAGATGTATTACATTTTTTATCAGAAAATAGTATTCAATACTTGGCAACAGTAGATAGTAATGGTTTACCAAAGGTTAGACCTTTTATGATTTTATCTTTATATAATGATAAAATTTATTTTGCCGTATCTACAGATAAAGAAGTATATAAAGAGATTAAAAATAATCCAAGAATTGAGTTTTCTTCATCAAGTCCAACTTTTGATTGGATTAGGGTATCTGGAGTTGCAAAATTTATTGATGATAAAGATTTACTTGAAAAATTGATTAATGAAAGTGAAATATCTGAATCAGTTTACAAAAAATCTAAAGAAGATAATGTTGAAGTATTTTGTATTGATGATGTAAGCATAATTTTTTATGATGCTTATAACAAGGCTAAAAAAATTATTGGGGCGTAAAAGCCCCTTTTTTTATTTAAAAATATTTAATTTACTAACTTTGGTATCCTAACCTTTTTGAAACTTCTTTAGCATATTTTCTTGTTACTGGCAGGATTTTGTTAAGAAGTATATCATCGTTCATTCTAAAAATTGGCCCAGTAACACTAATTGCTGCAACAGGAACGCCTAAATAATCTTTGACTGGCACGGCTATACAGCGAACATCTTTTTCAAATTCTTGGTTATCAATGGCGTAATCAAGATTTGCTACTTCTTTAAGATGTTTTTTCAACTCTGGTAAAGATGTAATAGTAAAATTAGTATATTTTTTAAGTCTTGCACCCATATACATACGGTTAATTTCATCTTCTGAAGAGTAAGAAAGTTGTATTTTACCAATAGAAGTGCAATATGCAGGAACATCTTTGCCTACTCGTGATACAACTTTAACTGGGTGGTTTGCCTCAACCATATCAAGGTATATTACATTGCCATCACGTAATATGCCTATATATACTGATTCTTGAATATCAGAAACAATTTTTTCCATAAAAGGACGAGCAAGTTTTAAGAAACCTAATTTATTAATAAACTTTTGTCCAAGGTTAAATATACCTATTCCTAAGCGATAGTTTTCTGTAACTGGATTTTGTTCAATATAACCACAAGCAGACAAAGTTGCAAGTAACCTAAAAACATTGTTTTTATGTAGCCCTAATGTTTTTGATAATTCTGTAACACCAAATTCTTCTTGATTATAATTTACTCTAAAAACTTCAAAAAGTTGTAATGCGTGTTGAACTGATTGAATAGATTTGACTGTAGGTTTATGAACCATATAATCTTGCTCCAAAAAATCGTATTACGTAATTATAATAAAACATAATTATAAATTTTACAAGAGTTTACTCATTGTTGGAATTATCAATATTTTTATTGTCGTTTTCTACTTTATTTTCAATTTTCAAGAAATATTTATTAATTAATATTTTTATAAAGGCTGCAATAGGGAGTGCTAAAATCATTCCTATTAAACCAAGACTTGCTCCACCTATCATTAATGCGATAATAACTATTACTGGATTAAGCCCCATACTATTACCAACAATTTTTGGTGTAATAACAGTGCTTTCAAGAATTTGAACAATCACAAAGCCAATTAATACGTATATAGGGTGTATAATATCTTGAAATTGAATAGCAGTAGCAATAATGGAGGCAATCATACCAACAGCAAAGCCAACGTATGGTATCATTCCTCCCATACCAGTAATAATTCCAAAAATAAAAGCTCCTTTTACTTCAACTATTAATAAAACAGTAGTGTATAATATGCTTAACACAATACCTACAAAGAACATTCCTCTAAAATATTTGCCAATTAATGTTTCAAATTCAGATAAATGATTTACTACTCCTTGTAGTTTTAATCGGCATATAACGGTATTCATAAAATTTTTAAATTCTGGAAAATCTTTTAATAAAAAGAAAACTAAAACTGGTATAAGAACAATATTTAATATAAGCATTACAATTCCTTTAACTGATGCTGCTGCAGTTGTAACAGTATTAAGTGCGTATTTTGTAATAATTCCAATCCTTTCGCTAATAAAATCTTTAACACTTTCAAGAGATACTTCAATGTTAAAATAAGTTAAGATTTTATCAACAAAAGCAAAAAATGTCGTAGTATATTCTGGTATATTATTAAGAAAGTAAATAATATCTTCAATTATTATAGGTAGTAATAATCCTAAAATTAAAAAAACTATAGCTGAAGTAAGTAGAGCTATTATTACTACTCCTAACATACGTTTGATATTACGTTTTTCTAAAAAGTTCACAATAGGGTTAAGTATATATGCTATTAAAACAGAAATAAGAAATATAAGAATAATATCTAATGTTTTATAAATAAGTATAGATATAGCAATTATAGTAAAGAAAATAGCAATATTTTTAAACGTAAAATTAATATCAGTAATTTTCAA
>JAZSQT010000074.1:0-3236 GCA_045538075.1 Mucispirillaceae bacterium | reverse complement strand
TCAATAATTGGAGTAATAATAACAACGTATATAAATAATTTTATATCAACCTTTCTCAATTCTCCAATATTAAAAAATAAAATTAAAAAAAAATATAAAAAAGTTAGCAAAATTATAGGTATAGTGTAAAAAAATACTTTTTTGTCCATGAAGCTATCCTATCACAATTTCATATAAATACCCATTAAATAATTTAGATTTTACCTTTTTACTACTATACTTTTGTATTATATTGAAATGATATAAAGATTATGTTAGTTTAAGTATGTTATTATATATTTAATTGGCGAGGTATAAAATGAGTAGAAAAATTGAATTTGCAGACTTAAAAGCACAATATAGAGCGTATAAGACAGAAATAGATGAAAAAGTTTTAAATATTATGAGTTCTGCTCAATTTATCATGGGAAAAGAAGTTTCTGATTTAGAAGATAATTTATCAAAATACACTGGGTCAAAAAAAGCAATTTCATTATCTTCCGGCACAGACGCATTATTAGTTCCTTTAATGGCATTAAATATTGGTGCAGGAGATGAAGTTATTACTACCCCTTTTACTTTTATTGCTACTGCAGAAGTTATAGCTATGCTTGGAGCAAAGCCTGTATTTGTAGATATTGATGAAACAACTTATAATATTGATACAAAAAAAATATCAGAAAAAATTACTAATAAGACTAAAGCCATTATGCCAGTATCATTATACGGTCAAGTTGCCGATATGGACGAAATTAACGAAATAGCTGGCGATAAAATTGCCGTTATAGAAGATGCTTGTCAAAGTTTTGGTGCAGATTATAAAGGTAAAAAAAGTTGTAATTTATCATTAGTTGGTTGCACAAGTTTCTTTCCTTCAAAACCATTAGGTTGTTACGGTGATGGTGGTGCAATTTTTACTAATGATGAAGAGTTAGCATTTAAAATGGAAAGCATTAGAAATCACGGTCAAATTAAAAGATATTGCCATAAATATATAGGCATTAATGGACGCCTTGATGCTATGCAGGCAGCAGTTCTTAATGTAAAAATGAAGTATTTTGACGATGAAATAAAAAAACGTATAGAAATTGGCAACCGTTATACATCTCTCATTAAAGATAACAACATTAATGTTATTACTCCTAACGTTCTTGATGACAGAAATAGTGTTTATGCACAATATTCCATAAGGGTTAAAGATAGAGATAAAGTAGCCTCATCTCTTAATGAAAAAGGCATTCCAACTGCTGTTCACTACCCTATTCCTTTACATTTGCAAGAATGCTACTCTTATTTAGGCGAAAAAGAAGGAAGTTATCCAGTAGCAGAAAAAGTTGCAAAAGAAATAATGAGCCTTCCAATGAGTGCATTTTTAAATAATGATGATATGGATTATATTGTTGATAATTTAAAAGAAATAGTTAAGTAGATTATAAGTATGCCCCTTTAATTTTGAGGGGCATTTATATTATTTGTATAATTTTTCTAAGGCATTAATTCTTGCTTTAGTTCTTTGGGTTAATTCTTCATCTGGGTTTAAGTTTAAAACATTTCTATATATTTCAAGGGCTTCTTTATGTTTTCCATCAGATTCTATAACTGTCGCATAAGTATAAGAATATACTGGACTACTTGGATTTAAATTTCTTGCTCTATTAAATGCAATTTCAGCTTTTTGAAAATTTTGATTTTTAATATGGTAATAACCTTCTGCAAAAGCTAAATCTCCATTATCTTGAAAATTCCTTGAAAAAGTAATAAGTTGATTTGCCTCATATCTATAAGATTTATCTACTAAATTCATAATAACATTACCTACAAATTGAGGGTTTTTAATATTATTTTCTTTTACAAACTTAATTGCTTTAGTAGGTTCATTAGTTAATACGTATAATGTAGTAATGTTTTCTGCAACAGCTTGATCTTTTTTAATGCTATATGCTTGTAAATAGTTACTTAAAGACATTTTATAATCTTTATTATTAAAAGATGTAATAGCATTTTTTATATAGTTATCGTAATTGTTTTGTGCTGGCACAATATTAGATTGAGTATTTATATTTTTAGATTGTATATTTTGATTTACTTCTTGCCTATTATTCAACAAAACATTAACGTTTTGCTGATTATTATTAATTTTTACTATTGGTTCTTCTTCTTTTTTTACTACAGTAGGAGGTAATAATGCTTGTATTGGGTCAATATATACCGATTTTGATTCTGTTTTTTGCATTATTTCATTATTATTTTCTTTTTGTTTAACAATAGGTTGCTCTAATTGTTTATTATTATCTTCTACCGGAAAAAAGTCTGACACTGGCGAAGTTGCAGTAGCATTACTATTGCTTACTTGTTTTACATTGTTACTACTCAAATTACTGTTATTAGAATTACTAACACTACTTATAGGTTTATCAGTAATGATTGGAGCATTACTTTGCTTATTATTTTGTGTATTTGATTGCGTTGCTACTGGAGAATCAACTATAGTTGCTTTATTAGCTTGAATATTGCCATATTTAATCATTGGTAAAAAATAAGTAATAAATACTATGACAGAAATAATAATACCTATAATTAAAGATACTATAATAATCTTACTTTTATCAAAAGAAAAACTTTCATCATCTATATTATCATCTATATAGTTGGTAATAGGTGGTAAACCATTAACATCAGATGCCATTTGTTTTTCTGTATTTAGTTTTTTTAAAGCATCAACTACAAGACTCATAAAATTTAAGCTCCCTATAACATATAGTTTACTATAATTAATAAAAATTCCTTGAATTATATAACTATTTAAATAAAAAATCCAGTATAAAATTTTATTTATTCTTTCTTAACAATACAATAATTTTAATCTTTAATTTTTAAATTTTGAGTGGTATATACTTAGTTTTAGGAGTGTATAATTATGAAATTAGTTACTTATGAAGAAAAATTAGCAAAACTTATTACAGAACATTCTTTAAAATTAAAAAAGGACGATATAGTAGTTCTTAAAGCAGAAACTTCTGCAGAACCATTAATTAAAGCATTTTATAAACAAATATTAAAAATGCAAGCTCACCCAGTTTTAAGGCTACATTTACCAGAAAGTATGGAATACCTTGCAAAATACGGAAATGATGACCAATTAAATTTTTTACCAGATTTTGAAATTGAGCAAACTAAAGCAATGACTGCCTACATTTATATTGATTCTGAAATTAATACGAAATCTTTAACTAATACTGATGCAAATAAAATTGCAC
>JAZSQT010000085.1:0-2739 GCA_045538075.1 Mucispirillaceae bacterium | reverse complement strand
TCAATAGATTTATTATAAATATTTATTCTTCTCCTTAAATCTGATGAAGCTGTAAAAGATAATATATGTAGTCGTTGATTTATTAATACTGCTTCTTCTATGTATATATAATCATATTTTTGCTCTTTATTTACAATTTCTAATACTTTGTTACCTTTTAATAAAATTCTCTCTGCTTCTTCTCTCGGTGCTACTTCACTTATCCTAACTGATAAGTTTTTGAGTATTATAAAAGTTTCTTCACTTTGATTTTGTGTGTAAAATTTCATTAATTGGTTGTATAAAGTTTGTAATTTAGTATGGTAATTCATAATTTTATCTAATCCATCAGGAATTGGAATTGATAATAGTTTTAATGTTTCATCTTTAACGTAATTAAAAGAATTTAAATTTTCGTTATAGCTTAATGCATTAATATGTTTATCTAAATTTTTTCGCATTACTTCTATTTCTTTTAATTGAGAGAATATATTATCAAGGTTATCTGGATTAATTAACGATAAATTACTATATAAAAATTGTTCTATATCTAATAATAAATTAAATGCAACTTCTTCTTTTGAATTTTTTATATTTCTATCTACCCACTCTAACATTCTTTTAATATAACTATTTAAATATTTAGGATTTTCTTTATCAAAAAAACAAGCAACCGAATAATAAAAACTTGCTTCTTTTATTTTGCTTATTGCAAATAGATTTTCAGCCTTTTCAAATGCTTCTAATGCTTTTTTCTTTAAGATTAATTTATTATTTTTATCCTCTTCTGACCGTAAAATTATTTCATTTATTTTTGTGTCTAATGAAATTGTTTTACTATTAACTATTTCTTCTATTTCTGGAATTAAAAGAGATAAAATTTTTGCATTTTGATTAATTAATATATTTTCTATATCGTTATAATTATTATTTTCTACTATTTTTTCTTCTTTATCAGCTTCAAAAGAAGTATTACCATAAAAAAATGGAGTAATTATTATAAAAAATAGTATTTTTAGAAATTTATGCACCATTTACTACACCTACTAAAAATAAATACATATTTTATATTAATATGCTATTATATATATCATATTTTTACAAGGACGGTTTTTAATGAAAAGTATTATTCTATTTATTTTAATAGTTGCTGTTGTTTATATCGTATTAAAAAAAGCAACAATATATAGATGTCTAAATTGTAGTTCTATTCATATTACTAAAGGAAAAGATAAAAGTATAAATAACGGAAATATATATTATACTTGCAGTAAATGTGGATGTAACTTTACGAGAAATAATATAATAGACAAAGGCGAAAACTTATAAATTTTCGCCTTATTAAATCACTTAACTATTCTTTAATTGGTAAACTACTCTCAATTAATCTTTCTATATTATAGACAGATGAAATAACACCATAAATCGCATTACTTTTAGCAAATTTTGCTTCATTAAGCAATACAGACGCATTTAACAAATCTGTCATTGTAGCTGCACTTTGATCGTATTGATTTTTAATAACTCTATAATTTTCTTCTGCAGATGTAACACTAATTTCTGACTGTTTTAATGTAGCAAGAGAAGTATAATAAGTCTCTACTGCTGATTTTAGTTGTAAAGTCATATTTTGTTTTGTATCAGCAATTGTATATCCTAACGCAACTGCTTCTTTTTTTATTGCTCTTGATTGAAAAAAGCCAGAAAAAGCATTCAAAATATTCCATGATGCAGTAACTCCAACTGTAATATTTGAGTCAGGACTTTGTGGATTTCTTGAGCCACTCCAAGCATTAATATCTTTACCATAAGCAGTATAAGAAGTTTTAAAATCTACTGTAGGATAAACTGACTTCATTGCCATATTTTGATTCTTTTTAGTAGCATCATAACTTTGTTCAAGATATTTTATTTGGCTATTATTTTCCAACATTAAATCACGAAGTGTGTCTATATTTTCAATAACTACATTATTCATAACTGGTTCAACTAAAACTTCATCTTTAGATAAAGGTTGATTTATAGTATTTTCAAGAGCTTGCCTTGCTATAGTAAGATTACTCTCTGCATTTATTCGCTGAAGTTCTGCAGAAGCAAGGTATGTATCTACTTGAAGTAAATCATTTTTTGCAATAAGACCATTATCTGCCGATAATTGAGCATCTCTTTTTTGAAGTTTTAATAGTTCTAAATTTTCATTAGCTACATTTAAATTACTTTGAGCTTGCAAAACTGCAATAAAATCATTTTGAGCTTTTAATTTAATATCGTATTGAGATAATGTAACATCTGTTTCTGCCATATCTCGTCCAATCCTTGCTGCTTTTATTGCGTTTATATCGTATAAACCATTAAATATATTTAAATTTGCAGACGCAACAGCCGAACTTGATTCATAATCACTACTATCTTTATTTGATGGTGTAAGATTATCCCAATTATAGCCGTAATTATATGAAAAACCAATAGAAGGCATAAATAATAAGAAAGAATTTTTTGCTTCTATATTTCTTGCTTCAACAATAGACATTTTATTCTTTATCACATTATTACTATCTAAAGCTAATTTAACAGCTTCATCAACAGTAAGTGCATTAGCAGAAAGAGGTAATAGTAAAACTGCTAAATAAATAAAAATCCTTAACATGAATATCTCCTTACAATAAAAAAGAAAACTTACGTTACTAATTTTATAAGATATTGTCAATTATTATTCATTACATTTAAATTAATGAAATAAAGCATTACAATAACATACAT
>JAZSQT010000023.1:0-5105 GCA_045538075.1 Mucispirillaceae bacterium | reverse complement strand
AACAATAAATATATTTAAAGTTTATCAATAATATTGAAACGATAACTATATACATAAAGAATACAATTTTTGAACTCAGTAGTAATGACATATATACATTAAATGTTTTTAGCGAACTCTGGGCTTGTCCCCGAACGAAGTGAGTTTGTGAGCTAATTTAATGAATATATGGAATGCTTTTACTTCTGGAGAAAAAATTGTGTTCTTTAGGAAAGATAACTTTAAAATAACCATTACACTAAAATATATTTACAATTATAAAATATATTTAAAATTTCGTCATAAAATATTATGTTAACCTTTTTTACTGGATTACTTCGTCCCTTTGCTCCTCGTAATGACTTATTTTTTACATCTTTAACCCTCTTAAAGTCATTGCGAGACGATTTTATTCGTCGTGGCAATCTATAAGATTAATACTGTCTAACTTACTTGTTAGACAGTATATTTTTTTTAAAATCACTACACTATAACATAAATATTATTTGTATAAAATTTATGTAAGAGCAAGTTCAACGGCACATTCTGGTCGCAATATTCCATGCCCCATAGCATACTTTGCCACCATTAAATCGGCTTGATACATAATCCTAAAATCACCACTAGTGATTTCCATAGCTAAATCTTTCAATTTAACTGTTCCAATAGCATCTTTTGTCAACACTACTCCTACAGTTTTACTAAAATCACCGTGATAAGTATTTTTTTCTCCGTCAGAAGCATCAGCAATATTTGTTGATGGCACATTGTTGCTTTTAATAATCTTTATACCTGCTACGTATAAAATTGAGCCGTCAGCATAAACTCCAGCACCACCCCAATCCTTATTAAGCAAGTCTTTAGTAGCAGCCATTAAATAATATTGAGCTGGCTTTACTACTAAGGCTCTATCTTGAATAGGAACATCTTTTTCGTCTAAAGTTTGTGCTGCAGAAAAAAGAGCGTTGGCTAAAACTTGTCCATCTGTAGCCATATTTGCATCAGTAATAGTTGATCCACCATAAGAATTATCTGTTACTCCAGTCGCTCTTGCTGCAAGGACTGCTACTTTTAAACATTTTTCATCGTATGCCCTTGCTAAAGCTGCTCCTAATTCTGTTGTATGGATACTTCTAACGTCATAATGGTTCATTGCTTCATCAAGTTCATAAATTACAGTATCTGCAATAAGCAAATCATCAATATTTATAATCCGTTGACCATGAAGAATATTGTTGCTACCTAAAATTGGTGTTCCTCTTTGATGATATTTTGCAGTTGCTTTCCAACTCGTTGGAAAAGTTGCAGATTTGCCGTGAGTAATAGTTCTTTCTCTATGAAGGTCTTTCATTACATTGTTTTCTTGAAAGGCTGAAAGGACTTCTGCCATTGAAACTGTCAAAAAAGTTGCTCTTGTATCGCCTTGACCATTGATTTGACCAAGATTACTTAAATTTGCGTTAGATATAACACACCTCCTTAACACATTGTTTTTTGCTTTTTAATTAAATAAAGGTATTTTTTTTATTTTTGTTATAACGTGAAACTTCTTGATGCTTTTTCTGCTACAATTTTTCTAAAAGCCTCATCTTGTTTATATCGCTCATCTTGAACATCTCTTACCATTTCTGCCATAGATGAATATGTATCAAAGATTTTATTATTATCTGCTTCTATCCTACTTCCTAAGCTATAATTATTTTGATTTTTGTATCTTGCATACAATCCAGAAACTGCCAACTTACCAACAGATTTATCGCTACTATAGACGGCATCATTAAAAGCATCTTTTTCGCTATCACTTAAATTTTCTGTAGCCCAGTTTATCATCTTATTATATTCATCTTTACCACCTGCAACTGCCATTAACTCATTAGTATGCAAAGTAAAAATAGCTTTTTGACCTTCTA
The DNA here is from genome assembly GCA_045538075.1 of Mucispirillaceae bacterium. Lineage (GTDB taxonomy): Bacteria > Chrysiogenota > Deferribacteres > Deferribacterales > Mucispirillaceae > JAZSQT01. The sequence continues at coordinate 3,216 of JAZSQT010000023.1, read as the reverse complement.
TATATAAATCAACAATATCCCTTGAAATGCCAGCCTTTTCTATTTTTTCATAACTATCTTCAGATAACTTTCCATTAGTTGCAAATTCATCAATATATACTTTCGTATCTATAATATTGATATTTTCTTCTTTCTCTTCTTGTGGTTGCAGTTCTTTATTATCTACATCTAAAGCTACTTCATCTTTTATATTTTCAGCTTCCTTTATAGGCTCATTAATAATACTTTCTTCTATTATATTTTCTTGATTATCAATTTTATCAGAACTTTCAACTTCTACATTTTCTAACTCTATCAATACGTTATCCTCCTCATTCCATTAATTGTTTTATCAATTTTAGGTTTTCTTTTAACTTGAGGTAATGCTCCATTTACAACTACTTTGCCTTTTTCATTTTTATTTATTTCTTTATTATAAGTAGTTAAATCTTCAATAAATTCTTGTTCTGTTTTTTTACTTTTTACTTCCATTATCTACTTCCTATCATATTGTCTATTACACTTTGTAAATTTTCTGCTTTATTAATAATTGTTGGTAATATTTTTTCTAACAACCTATACATTAACTCTTGTTTCTGAATATTATTCATTTCTGAAGCAACAATATTGCTATCTTTAATTAAACCTTGAAGGTCTATTCCTATAGCATTTGCAAGACGTTTAATAACGATATCGTAATCAATATAATTTGATATACTCATACCAAAAATCTCTTTAAGTAGAGATAAAAGTTCTAACAATTTTTCTTTATCCCCATTTAATCCTAATGCTTCAAAGCCAGTTACTACTATTGGAATAATTTTTCTATTTAACGGTCTTATTTTTCCTAATCTTTGTAGCTTCCAAATCTTCCTTTTAATGTATGGTATTTGAAAAGAATGGCACATTACAGAATAAACACCACCTAAAGCCGTTTCTAATTCTTTAGCAATAGATTTAATTTCTTCTTTCGTAACACGTTCTGCATTGCGTATGCCTCCTTCTATTAACAAAAATGCTTGGCTTAATCTTTTTTCAATTTTACTTGCTTCCTCGCTGACCATACGCAAGTCGCCACTTTTTCCACTTTGCATAACGCCAATATCTTCGCTTCTGCCGTAAATTACTCCACCATTTTCTGTTTCTTCTATATCTTTAATTTCTGTTAACCCGTCTGGACGAACTAAATATAAATGTTTTGTAGCCATTAAAGCACCCTCAACTGTGCCACGACATAAAACATCTATAGATTTTAAATCGCCTAAATAATTTGATACGAAACTTCTTGAATAATCTTCTCCACTACCAGCATACATTCTTATAGGAATATATGGACACCCTTCAAGAGGATAAATGCCTTTAGTTTCTTCTAAAATAACTCCAGCACATTCTTGTTGAATATGGTAGCAATCGCCTTTTTTTAAAACTTGAGTATATAAATCGTAACTTTTCTGATTGGAGTTTGACGGCAAACTATTATTTATTGCAGAAATTTTATCTAATATATGTTTATTTAAATTATCCTTAGATATATTTTCTTTTACGATAATTTCTATTACTTGACCACTTCTATCACGCTTTAATACGTAATCACGCAAAGAATATACTCTAATATTTGAATTATCATCTGGGTCGTATATTAACACATTGCCACTAACTAATAAAAGTTGCCACACTTCAAACATTTGAGCATAATCACCACTTGCTTTTATAGCCCTTTGAATAGACTGGCTATAATCAGTTAAGGCAGTATCAATTTCTGATAATTTTACACTATTATTGTTTGTTAATTCTTCTTTTAAGACTTCATCATCTATTACCAACTTAAACATTGGAGAATCAACTGGAGTGATTGCCGTAAGAAGTTTGCTTGATAAATTGCTAACACCTCTTGCACCAATACTTTGAGATGTTGTTTTTAATTTTTGCCACGATTTGTTACCTTCTACAAAAAAATTTAAAAGTGTCGGCAACGTGTATTTACAACATTCTTTAGCAGATTCAATATAGAAATTTTTTTCTATAGATAATTCATTGTAGCGATTAGCTATTTTTTTATTACTAATATTTTCTATCATTTTGGAATATTTAATCCAGTTGTTGGAATTTTAAGAGGTGAAGTTTTTTGAGTTTTCAATAAGGATACGCCTTTCTTTTTTTTATTAACATTAACTTTATCTTCATCATCTTTTAAAGTTGAAAAAACATCTGCCGTTTCTTCTGGTGGTGGTGGAGCTTCTGGAGATTTTGGCATATCTTTTACTTTAGGAACACTACACATATTTTACTCCTTTTAATCTTTAATAATTTTTTCTTCTTGTTGTTTTTCGTATAATTTGTTGATGTGCTTTGCAACACTTGATTGACCAGCTTTATAAAAAACTTGCTGTAATGAGTCATCAATATTGACACATATATTACCATAAATTTGTTGCAAATAATCTTTTAACTCTTTTGATATAATAGGTTTATTCATTTTTATCCTTGATTTTGCGATTGTAATGTAAATGTTTAAGTAAATTTTCTTTCTTCTTTAAGATTATCATCAAAATGTCTGTTTTGAGAATTTACCATTTCCCACCATAAAGAAACATCAAATGACGGACAGGCTTTATTTTTATTAAAATCTCTATGACCTTTGACAATTGCATTAGGATAGCGACTTAATATATCATTTAGTAAATTTTTTAATGATATAAATTGATTTTTTGTAAAATTATCAATAGGTGTAACATTGTCATTATCAACGCCACCAACTAAACAAACACCAATAGATATTGAGTTGTGGCCTTTTGTGTGGGCTCCTATTTCATCTTCTTTTCGTCCAGTTTCAATTTGTCCACTTCTTTTAATTATATAATGGTATCCACAACTATTATATCCTTTTTCTTTATGCCACTTATCAATATCTGATACACCTATATCCATTGATGAATTAGTAGCAGAACAATGAATTATAATATAATCAACTTTTCTAATAATTTTCCTCCTTAAGGATAGATTTTTTATTATTTTGGCTTAAAAATTGTGCTTTTAATTTTTAGATTTTTATAATGAAATATATTTTTTGTGATTATTTGATATTTTCTACATTACGTATTACTTCTTTTTTCAAGTTATTTTCTACAGCGCCTTTTACTTCTATACACTTTCCTTTAACAACTTTTCTTCTTTGTTTAGGAACTTCTATTTGTTTTCTTCCACTTAAGTAATCTCCTGTAATTGAACCTGTAGTTT
>JAZSQT010000109.1:0-18993 GCA_045538075.1 Mucispirillaceae bacterium | reverse complement strand
AGATTTTATCAAATATAAATTTATATAAGGCATTTGGAGGTGGTTTTGGAAAACCTCTTGATATGGTGAAATATGGCACTGACTACTGAAGAAATGTATAAAAATATTAGAAGAAGTAAATCAAAATTTTACATAAAACTTTTATTCTTTATTGCTATTATTATAATATTATTAATAATAAGCTCATTTTTTATTTTTTCTGGAGAAAAAGTTGTAGAATATAATACTGTTAATCCAGAAATAGGTGATATTGAAGCAACAATAAGTGCAAGTGGCACAATTAATGCAACTAATGAAGTAAAGATAGGTAGCCAAATTTCTGGAACTATATCTGATGTTTTTGTTGAAGAAAATGATAGAGTTGTTAAAGGTGATGTTCTTGCAATAATTAATCCAGAAACTATTAAACAATCTATAGCAAGAAATGAAGCTCAATTATATTCTGCTAAAGCTGCACTTAAATCATCAGAGGTAGCGTTATCTAATAAAAAGTGGAATTATGATAGATTAAAAAAATTGTTCGTTGCAACAGATGGCAAATCACCATCTGAATCTGAACTTGAAAGTGCAAGAATGGATTATGAAACAGCTTTAGCAGAAGTTGAAGTTCGTAAAGCAACTATCAAAGAAGCAGAAACAAATTTAAATAGTTCAAAAATTGATTTAAAAAATTCTATTATTGTCAGTCCCGTTAATGGTGTTGTTTTAATAAGAAGTGTTGATGCAGGTCAAACTGTTGCTGCATCATTTTCTACTCCTGAATTATTTACGGTAGCTGAAAATTTAGAAAAAATGAAGTTAGTTATTAAAGTTTCTGAAGCAGATGTTGGCAGAGTTAATGAAGGGCAAGTAGTTAAATTCACAGTAGATGCTTATCCTGATGAACATTTTGAATCAGTCGTTAATAGGGTAAATATTGGTGCTACAGCAAGTGAAGATAATATCGTTAGTTATGAAACAACCATTTATATAGACAATAATGAATACTTACTTCGTTCTGGTATGAGTGCAACGGCAGATATTGTAACAGCTTCTGCAAAAAATGCTATGCTTATCCCTGTAGGAGCATTATATTTTAATCCTTACGCAGTTGCTACTCCAAAGAAGAAAGATAGTTTTTTTGGACCTCCACCAATGTTTAGAAGAAGACAGCAAGTAACAGAAACGTATAGAGAAAAAGATAAAGGTAGCCTTTGGATTTTAAATAATGGAGTTCCAGAAAAAATAGATGTAAACTTAGGAGTATCTGATGGAAAATACGTTCAAGTTACAAGTGGTAATATAAGTAAAGATACACAAGTTATTATCGGAATAAAACCATTAAAGTAGATTGCTATGGATTTTATTACTCTTGAAAATATCGTAAAAGTTTATGGAATGAAAGATAATGCCTTTGAAGCATTAAAAGGTGTTAGTTTAAATATTAGTAAAGGTGAATTTATCGCTTTAATGGGTCCATCTGGTTCTGGTAAATCAACTATGGCTAATATATTAGGTTGTTTAGATAAAGCAACATCTGGCAAGTATTATTTTAATGGAGTAGATGTTTTCTCATTAAATAGAAATGAAACGGCTTTATTAAGACGTCATTATATTGGTTTTATATTTCAAGGTTTTAATCTACTTGCAAGAACTACTGCATTAGAAAATGTTGAATTGCCGTTATTATATAGAGGTTTACCAAGAAAAATTAGGCGTGCTAAATCTATGGAAGCCTTAGAAATGGTTGGTTTAAATGGTTGGGAACATCATACGAGTGCACAACTTTCTGGTGGACAACAGCAAAGAGTAGCTATTGCAAGAGCTATTGCGTCAAATCCTCTATTTTTGTTAGCCGATGAACCTACTGGAAACCTTGATACAAAAAGAAGTGTTGAAATTATGGAAATTTTACAAAATTTAAATAGAGAAATAGGAATTACTATTTTAATGGTTACTCATGAACCAGATATGGCTCAATATGCTACACGAGAAATTCATTTTCTTGATGGGCTAATGGTGAAGTAAATTATGGTTATTAATGCTATAATTCTTGCTTTTAGGCAAATAAGACGAAACCTTTTAAGAGCAATTTTAACTATGCTTGGGATTATAATTGGTGTTGGCTCTGTTATAATAATGATTACATTAGGAAACGGAACTACTAAACAAATAGAAGAACAAATTACAAGCTTAGGTAGTAACACAATGTATATAATTCCAGCAAGAACTTTTGATTCTGGTGGTGCAAGCCGTAGTGTTAGATTTACTAAAAGAGAAGTAGAAGCGATTGAATCAAGAGTTCATAGTCTTGAAGCTGTAGCACCTACATCAAGCAGAAGTATTGTAATTAGGTATGCTCAATATAGTGCAAATACACCTGCAACAGGTGTTACAGATGAATATTTTCAAGTTGCAAATTGGAAAATGTCTCAAGGAAGAACCTTTAGTGATGCTGAATATAGAGCTGGCTCAAATGTATGTATTATTGGAGAAAGTGTAAGAACTGCACTTTTTAAAGATACTTCTCCATTAGGAGCAAAAATTAAAGTTGCAGATATTATTTGTGAAAATATAGGTGTTCTTGAGAGTAAAGGGCAAGGTGGCAATGGAAACGATCAAGATGATGTAATATTATTTCCATTAAAAACTTTTCAAAGAAGTATTTTTCCAACGTCATCAATCAATAATATCAGTGCCATAATGGTTTCTGTCAGAGATGGAGAAGATTCTACTTATGCTTCTAACCAGATAAAAAGTATTATAAGAGAAATGCGTAATTTACCAGAAGGTCAAAGAGATAATTTTGATGTTATTGATACTAAAGAAATACAGAAAACTGTATCATCAACAACAAAGATGTTAACATTATTTTTAGGTTGTATTGCAGGTGTTAGTTTAATAGTTGGTGGTATTGGAATTATGAATATTATGCTCGTATCAGTTACAGAAAGAACTAAGGAAATAGGCACTCGTCTTGCAATAGGAGCGTTAGAAAAAGAAGTTTTAATGCAGTTTTTAATTGAAGCAATAACAATCAGTGCTTTAGGTGGATTAATAGGTATTGTAATTGCTTTTTTTATTTCTATGGGTTTCTCATCATTATTAGATTTACCTTTTACTTTTGATATTTCAGTAGCTATTATAGCTTTTCTTTTTTCTGCCTTTATTGGTATTCTTTTTGGATATTTGCCAGCAAAACGTGCTTCAAGACTAAATCCAATAGATGCTCTTCGTCATGAGTAGTTTTTTATGAGTAGTGAAGTTAAAGGAAATTTATTAGGAATTATAGCGTTATTATTGTGGAGCACATTAGTAGGGTTAATAAAAAATGTTAGTGTATCTTTTGGGGTAGAAGCTGGAACTGCTTTAATATACTCTATTGCAACAATATTTAGTTTTATTGTTGGTGCTCCAAAATTAAAAGATATTCCAATAAAATATTTTTTAATGGCTGGAACTGCCTTTATCTTGACAGAAATATTTTTTTCTCAAGCAATAGCAATGGCAAAAACTCCAAGCCAAGTATTAGAAGCTGGAATGCTAAATTATTTATGGCCATCTTTAACTATATTATTTTCAATGATAATAAATAATGTGAAATTGAGATGGATTATTTGGTTAGGAATTTTAGTTACTATCTTTGGAATGTATCTATGTATTGGTGCAAGTGGTGGCTTGAGTATTAATTCTATTATAGCAAATATAAATAATAATCCTATTGCATATATTTTTGCTACATTAGGAGCAATATCATGGGCATTATATTCAAATTTAAGTGTTAAATATTCAAAGGGAGTAAATGGGGTATCATACTTTTTTGCAATAGTTGCAATAATATTATGGATAAGATTTTTCATAAGTGGAGCAAATATTGTAATGACAAGTTATTTTTCTTTGTTTAGTTTAATTATTTTAGGAGCAATATTGGGTCTATCATATTTAATTTGGGAAAAAGCAATACATAAAGGTAATTTTATTTTTCTCGTAATTTGTTCTTATTTTATACCAGCAGTATCAATGATATTTGCTTCTATTTTATTGAAAAGTTTTCCAAATTTTGAATATTGGATAGGTGTAATATTTGTAATAATTGGCTCGCTATTATCATGGTTATCTAAATCATATAATATTGACAAATAATAAAAGAAAAAATGAAGTATTTTCTTTAACTGAATATTCTATAGATAGCCAATCAAGTATATTTTCTCTTTCTCATTAATATTACTTCATATATATGATATTGTTTTTGATAAGTATTATCAAAAACTTCTTGACAAAAATAATCATTAATAATAACTTGAATAAACTAATCAATTGATGTTGGGAGGATATATTAAATGGTTACCTTAAAAGACATTGAACCTGGAAAAAGCTGTAAAGTAACTAAAGTTAATTTTAAGGGAGAACTTCATAAACGTATTATGGAGATGGGGCTTACACCAGGAACTATTGTTGAAGTTGAGAGATATGCTCCATTAGGAGATCCAGTAGAATTTAAAGTAAAAGGTTATCATCTTTCCTTAAGAAAAGATGAAGCAGATAAAATTGAAGTAGAGAAAATATAATTTTAGGAGCTATTAATCATGAAAGATAAGTTAGTAGTTGCTCTTGCTGGAAACCCAAATTCAGGAAAAACAACAATTTTTAATAATTTGACTGGAGCAAGACAACATGTTGGTAATTATCCTGGAGTTACTGTAGAAAAGAAAGAAGGTAATCTAAAATATAATAATACTGAAATTAATGTCGTTGATTTACCAGGAACTTATAGTTTAACTGCATATTCAGCAGAAGAAGTAGTTGCACGCAATTTTATTGTAGATGATAAACCAGATGTAGTTGTAGATATCATTGATGCTTCAAATCTTGAACGTAATCTCTATTTAGCCGTTCAATTAATGGAATTAAATGTGCCTTTAGTATTTGCTTTTAATATGGCAGATATAGCAAAAGAAAGAGGTATTGAATTTGATATTAAAAAATTAGAACAACTTTTTGGAGTTCCAATTGTTGAAGTTGTAGGTAGCAAAAATCAAGGAATGGATAAACTTCTTGAAAAAGTATTAGAAGTAGCAAATCGTAAAGATAAAATAAAATATTCTCAAGTTGAATACGGAAAAGAAGTTACTTCAGAAATTAATAATGTAAAGTCGCTTTTAGATAAAAATGAAAATTTGAAATATAATTCTTTTTGGTTAGCGATTAAACTTCTTGAAAATGATAAAGATATTAAAGCTCAGTACTTAACTCCAGAAATAGAAGAACAATTAAAGAAAAGTTCAGAAAAAATAGAATCATTAATAGGTGAAATACCAGAAACTGCTATTGCTGGAGCAAGATATGGTTTTATTTCTGGAGCTTGTCAAGAAGCTGTTAAATCAACTGTAGAAGTTAGACATTCATTGTCTGATAGCATAGATACAGTAGTAGCCAATAGAGTGTTAGGAATCCCTATATTTTTAGGGTTAATGTATATTGTTTTCCAGTTAACATTTACAATTGGTGATCCTTTTATGGGATATATTGAAGAATTTTTTGGTTGGCTTGGTGATACTATAAGTGGTTTTTGGCCTGCTGGCTCTGAAAGTTTACTTAAATCATTAATTGTTGATGGTATTATTGGTGGTGTAGGTGGTGTTATAGTATTCTTACCAAATATTTTATTGTTATTTTTAGCTATAGCTTTTCTTGAAGACACTGGATATATGGCAAGAGTTGCCTTTATTATGGATAAACTTATGCATAAAATAGGCTTACATGGTAAAAGTTTTATCCCAATGATTATTGGTTTTGGTTGCTCTGTTCCAGCTATTATGGCAACAAGAACATTAGAAAATCGTAGAGATAGATTAATTACTATGCTTGTTGTTCCTATGATGAGTTGTGGTGCAAGATTACCTATATATGCTCTTATTATACCAGCATTTTTTCCTATGTCATTAAGTGCAACAATGCTTTTTACAATTTATTTAATAGGTATAATTGTTGCAATTATTAGTGCTAAAATATTAGGTGTAACTGTATTAAAAGGTGAATCTGTTCCATTTGTTATGGAGTTACCATTATACAGAATGCCAACATTAAAAGGCGTTCTTATTCATATGTGGGAAAGAGGCTGGCTATATCTTAAAAAAGCTGGTACTATAATATTAGCTATTTCTATTGTATTATGGGCAATGACTACTTTTCCTCGTCCATCAGAAGAAGTTAAAGCAAGTTATGAAGCTCAAAGGGTCGCTGTAGAAGATAGTAATATGACTGACGAAGAAAAAGAAATTGCAATTAGTGAAATAGATAATATAGAAAGCGAACAAGCTATGGTAAATAGCATCATGGGTAGAGTTGGAAAATTTATTGAACCAGTGCTTGCTCCAATTGGTTTTGATTGGAAAATTGGAACTGCGTTGATAGGTGCTTTTGCAGCAAAAGAAGTTTTTGTTGCTCAAATGGGCATAGTATATTCTGTAGGCGAAGCAGATGAAGAATCAGAATCCTTAAGAAGTAAACTAACTGAAAATTATTCACCTCTTGTTGGATTTTGTATAATGTTATTTTCTCTTTTATCAGCTCCATGTATGGCAACATTTGCTATTACTAAAAGAGAAAGTGGTTCTATTAAGTGGGCATTTTTTCAGCTAATAGGTATGACATTAATTGCATATGTTCTTACTTTAATAGTTTACCAAGTAGGTTTATTATTTCAAATTGGAGTATAAAAGTATGGTAGAAATTATAGTAGTATTGCTAATTATCGCAGGTGCAGCAACTGCAGTAGGTATAAAGTTGTATAAAACATTAACTGGAAAAGGTGGTTGTGCTTGTGCAGGTAGTAATTCTTGTTCGTCAAAAAATAATACGAATAATAATTGTTGTGGACAGCATAATCATAACTAAAACTTGACAACTTTGTTTAAATTTACAGATTTATAAACCCCCTTATTGTAAAATATAAGGGGGTTAAATTTTGATTAATTATTTATTTTCACTACTTTTTTTAGCAAAAAATAGTAAGTCAATAATCAATAAAGATACGCCAATAGTTATACAAATATCAGCTACATTAAAAGCAGGCCAGTGGTAAGAGCCGATATAAAAATCAAGAAAATCAACAACGTAACTTGTATGTATTCTGTCAATTAAATTGCCTATAGCACCTGCTAAAACAAGGGAAAGGGCATAAGCTGGTAATTTTCTTGTTTCTTTATTCATTAATATAAATATAAATATTATTGCAATAATTGTAACGACAATAAAAAATAGTTGACGATAACTATCATCTAAGTTTCTTAAAAAACCAAAAGCTGCTCCTGGATTTAATACATATACTATATTAAAAAATCCATCTATTACTGGAATAGTCTCTAAATATTGAAGTTTTGCTTTTATTATTAGTTTAGTAATTATATCAAGTATAATTGCTCCAGAAATAAGAGCAATTTGTCCTTTAGATATATTTAATTTCATTTTAAAGCCTCAGCACATCTTGAACATACTTCTGGGTGATTTTTATCATTACCAATAGTATCAGAGTGTATCCAACATCTTGCACATTTTGGAGTGTCTGCTGCTTTTATTAATACTTTTATTTTACCATCTTCAGATTCATAATAATCAGATATATTGTTATCAAAAGAAACTTTAGATACTATAAATGTTTTTTCAAGCCCTTCATCAATATTAAGATTACCTTTAATTTCATCATTAACAGAAAGTATAACTTCTGCATCTAAAGGATGACCAATAATCTTTTTTTCTCTTGCAAGTTCTAATGCTTTATTAACTTCTTTTCTAACTTGTATAATAGTGTCCCATTTAGAATCTGGAATAATATTTTCTATTTCTGGGAAAATTTCAGTAAATACGTATTCTGATTTGTTTTCCCATTTTGGTAAATATTCCCATATTTCATCAGCAGTAAAACTTAATATTGGAGATATTACAACGCATATTTCTTTTGCTAAAATAAACATTGCTGTTTGTGCTGATTTTCTTGCTATTGAGTCTGCTTTAGACGAGTATGTTCTATCTTTAATAATATCAAGATAAAACGATGATAAATCGCTAATACAAAAATTCATAAAAGCATGATAAAAACCGTGAAATTGGTATGTATCATAAGAATCATAAATTTTCTTTTTAACTATTTGCCAACGAGCAAGAATATTTTTATCAATTTCATATAATTCATTAATATCTACCATATCTTTATCGGGATTAAAATCGTATAGACTGCCTAAAAGGTATCTTGCTGTATTTCTAATCTTTCTATAAGATTCCACCAATCTTTTAACTATATCATCTGATATACGAATATCTTCTGTATAATCTTCTGCAGATACCCATAAACGCAAGATTTCAGCACCGTATTTATTGATAATTTCACTTGGTGCTGTAACATTACCAGCAGATTTTGATTGTTTTCTGCCTTGACCATCTACAACAAAACCATGAGTTAAAACTTCTTTAAATGGTGGTTTATTGCGAGTTGCAATACTTTCTAAAAGAGAGCTTTGAAACCAACCTCTATGTTGATCGCTACCTTCAAGATACATATCTGCACCACTTGAATTAATTTCTTCTCTTGCTTCACACACTGCTGCATGACTCGTTCCAGAATCAAACCATACATCAAGAATATCTGTTTCTTTTTTTATATTTTTACTGCTACAATGAGGACATGAGGCATTGCTACCTAAAAAGTATTCTATATCATGCTCAAACCAAGCATCAGCACCTTCTTTTTTAAATGCTTCTATAACTTTACTTTCTATATCCTCATTAAAAATAATTTTTCCACAATCGTTGCAAGTAAAAAATGCTATGGGAACACCCCATATACGTTGACGTGAAATACACCAATCAGGTCTATTTTCTACCATAGATAAAATTCTATTTTCTCCCCAAGAAGGAATCCATTTAACTTTATTTTTTATAGCATCAATTGCTTTTTCTCTTAAGTTAGTTTCAGACATTGATATAAACCATTGTGGAGTAGCTCTAAAAATTACTGGTTTCTTACATCTCCAACAATGAGGATACGAGTGATTTAACTTGTTGTCGGCTAATAAAGACCCATTTTCATCTAAATATTTAACTATTTCTGGATTAGCTTTTACAATATGTAACCCAGCAAAAATACCGACATTTTCTTTAAATTTTCCGTTGTCATCAACTGGAGCAAGAATATCTAATTTATAGCGAAGCCCAGTTTCATAGTCATCTTGACCATGTCCTGGTGCAGTGTGGACTAAACCTGTTCCAGCTTCAAGAGTAACGTAATTAGCAGTAACAATCAAAGAATCTCTATCGTAAAATGGGTGAGATGCTTTCATCAATTCTAAATCTATACCTTTAACTTTTTTGATAGTCTCATACTCTTCAATATTAAAAATTTTAGATAAACCTTCAAGCATTTCTGTAGCAACAATAAAATATTCATCAGTAGATAAATTTTTATTTTCTGTTTTTATTGGTTTTACTATTGAATATTCATAATCAGGATGAACTGCAACGGCTAAGTTAGCAGGAAGTGTCCAAGGAGTAGTAGTCCATATAACAACAGATAATTTCTCATTTTTTCCAATAAGTTTTTCTGTATATTCCTTTTGTATTGGAAATTTTACGTAAACAGACCAAGAATTATGGTCAGCATATTCAACTTCAGCTTCTGCTAAAGCTGTAACACAAGAATGGCACCAATAAACTGGTTTTGAACCTTTGTAAACAGCTCCAGTTTTAAAGCATTCGTATAACTCTTTTAAAGTAGCTGCTTCATACTTAAAATCCATAGTAATATATGGATTATCCCATTCTCCTAAAACACCTAATCTTTTAAAATCTGCTCGTTGAATATCAATAAATTTATCTGCATAATTTCTGCAAACTTTTCTAATTTGAGCTACAGTCATACTTTCTTTTTTACTGCCAAGCTCTTTATCAACTTTCAACTCTATTGGTAATCCATGACAATCCCAGCCAGGAATATATGGCGTTCTATATCCTTTTGCAGATTTAATTTTAAGAACAAAATCTTTAAGAACTTTATTTAATGCTGTCCCAATATGAATATTGCCATTGGCATACGGAGGACCATCATGTAGAATATACGTTGAATTATTTTTTCTTGATTCTTGAATTTTATAATATAATTTATCGTCTTCCCATTTTTTTAATCTTTTTGGCTCTTGCTCTGAAAGGCTTGCTTTCATAGGGAAATCAGTTTTTGGTAGATTTAAAGTATTTTTATAATCCATATTATTATATTGCTCCTTTTAAGGCAAATTAAAAGTTTCTATACCATTTTATAAAATTTTTATCAAGAATTGATTATTAGATAAGCTATTTTTTCTTAAAAAAATAATCTTCAATAAATTTGACGACATTTTCAATATCATTCAATTCAAAAATTAAATCAACATCAGGAAAATCTTCTGGAACATCTGTTACAGCAGCTATAATATTGTTATCATTAGGGCAAGCTCTGTCTTTTTTGTTTTCTTTTCTATGCACAATGATTTTTGGAATATCATCATCTTTAAATCCTTCACCAATTATAATATCAATATCATTTGGTAATATTTTTGATAACTCCATAAAAGTTAAACGGTAGTTGCTATCAGAAATCATTGCATACTTATCATTTGATGAAATAGCTATAGCTTTAGCTCCAGCTTTTTTTAGTCTATCGGTATCTTTACCTTCTTTATCCATCTGAAATTTATGACCGTCATGTTTAAGATATGCAATTTTAAAACCTTTATCAGATAATTCTTTAATTACTTTTTCTGCTAAAGTAGTTTTACCACTACCAGAATATCCAGCAAATGTAAAATACGGTGTCATTATAATACCCTAAATGATTTTTTCTTATTAAACATAAGATTTTACTTACAGTCAATATTAACCAATTAATATAAAATGACAACTATTATTATTTCCATAAAATTAATTTTTTCTTGCAAAAGATGTATTAAGCAAGTTAAAATCTAAAATTATGAATATAGAGAAATTCTTTACTGATGATAAATATTTGCCTTCATTCTTAAGTGGATATAGATTACGACAGAACCAAGTAGAAGTTGCTAAATTAATTTCACGTTCTATGGAAAGTTATCAAAATGCTATTATAGAAGCACCAACAGGTTCAGGTAAAACAATGGCATATCTTATACCTGCTATTGATAGTGGACGTAAAGTAATTATTTCTACTAAAACTAAACAATTAATGAATCAGATTTTTATTAAAGATATTCCTACTGTTAAAAAATTTTTAGGTCAAAGTAGTAAAATCACTGTTTTAAAGGGCAGAAAAAATTATTTTTGTCCAAATAGATTTTTTCGTTTAGTAATGCCAAATACTACTTTTTATCCTGAAGCTATAAATTGGTATGAAAATGAACTTAAAAATGGTATAAGTGAAGCTCCTTGGGGCAAACTTGATAATGATGTATGCAATTTAATGACTGCTGATAAATTTCAATGTAAATCTTCAAAATGTCCAGATGTTGAAAACTGCCCCTTTTATTATCAAAAAGATATTGCTAATACATCAGATGTAATTATAACAAATCACTTTTTAATATCATCAGATATGAGTCTTAAATCAGAAAGTTCTTATGGCATATTTAGTTTTAAGGATCATATTATATTTGATGAAGCTCATTCATTGCCAGATATATATGCTCAATATGCAGGAGTGGAAATATCCCTTTTTAGTGTAACTTTATTTTTTAGGGAAAATAAAGATGTTTTTACATTAGGAGAAATTGATAAAATTCTTGCATATTACTTTGAGATAAATAACAAAATAACTGAAAGTAAAGTATTATATAAAAAATATAGCGTAAATGTAAATGCTTTTGTAGATCTCTGTAAAAGCATCGTAGAAAGCAAAAATAATGATGATATTTTAGATGAATTTAATAGATATTTTTTATCTTTTAATGTTTTTAATGATAATAGTGAAGGTGTTAGAATTATTGAAAAAAATGAACATAGATTACTAATAAAATTTATCCCATTAAATGCTAGTGATAGTTTTTCTTCAAATCTAAAAGAAATGGCATTGTCATCAGTATTTATAAGTGCAACAATTAGTGCAAATGGCAATTTTAAATATTTTTTATCAGAAACTGGTTTAAAAGAAGAAAATACAATATTTGAAGCATTACCATCAAGTTTTAATTTTAAAAAACAAGCAAAGTTATATGTTCCAACAGAAAAAGAGTGTTATAATAAAGATAATATTTATGAGTATATTGTAAATAATATTCAAGGTTCAATATTAGTTATATGTAATAGTCTTGAACGTATGCGACAAGTTGGAGAAACTATACAGAAATTAAAGACTAAAAAACAAGTTATTTTTCAAACATCATTAGATTTTAAAAATATTGATAATTTAAAAAATGTTGTTCTTGTTGGTTGTGCATCTTTAAGAGAGGGAATAGATTTATCTGGTGCTGGATTTCGTTGTGTAATTCTTGATAAATTACCTTTTGAATATTTTAAAGATTATTTTTTAGAAAGTAAGGCTGAAAAAATAAAAAGAGAAAAAGGAGATTCATTTATGAATTTCTATTTACCGAGAGCTGTGCTATATTTTAAGCAAGCTGTAGGTAGATTAATACGTCATGAAGATGATTACGGATTATGGGTAGTATTAGATACACGTATTATATCTAAAAATTATGGAAAATACTTTCTGAATGTGTTAGAAAATGTTGATATAGTAAATAATAAAAATATTGCATTAAATTTCGTTAATGGAGGAGCTAATGAATAAGCTAATGTTTGACTATAATTTTGCTTCAGATGAAAACCTTTCTAACGGTATATCTGCTGATATGCTTTCAACCTATAAGGAAAAAGTTAAGAAAGGTTTTGAAAGACTTAATAAAATGGTTGATGATGGAATAGTTGGTTTTCCAAAACTTGTTAATCAAGATATTTCATTAATGAGTAAACTTGCCACAGAAATTAAAGGAAAATTCGATGATTTAGTAGTTGCAGGAATTGGTGGATCAGCATTAGGTATAGAAGCACTCGTTAATGGAATTATGCCTTATGGATATAATACTTTTTCAAAAGAAGCAAGAGGTGGTTATCCAAGAATTTGGCTTGCAGATAATGTTGACCCATCTAAAATAATGGGTATATTAGACCACTGTAACCCAGAGAAAACTTATACAATAGTTATTTCAAAATCTGGAAGCACAGTTGAAACAGCTGCAAACTTTTCTATAATTTTTGATTGGTTAAAAGCAAATGTTAAAGATGTTTCAAAACATATTGCTGTTGTTACTGATCCAGAAAAAGGTAATCTACGTAAGTTTGCTACAGAAAATAATTTGCCATCTTTTGAAATTGCACCTTCAGTTGGAGGCAGATTTTCTGTCCTATCTCCCGTTGGTTTACTTTCTGCAGTATTTTTAGGTATGGACGTAGATAAATTATTGGAAGGAGCTAAAAATATTTCAGATAATGGTATTGAGCAAGTATTAACAGCGTGTGCAATATATTTATACTTTATGGAAAAAGGTAAAAGTATTAATGTTCTTATGCCTTATTCGTCAAGATTAGACAAATTTGCAGAATGGTTTTGCCAATTATGGGGCGAAAGTCTTGGTAAGTTAAAAACTTATTCTGGTAGCGAAATAAGATTTGGTTCAACTCCAGTTAGGACTGTAGGAGCTATTGATCAACATTCACAAATCCAACTTTTTAGAGAAGGTCCATTAGATAAAGTTGTAACATTTATAGGCTTATCTGCCCATGAAAGAGAGAAAGAGGTTTCAGGTAGTTTTCAAGAAGGTTTTTCTTATCTAAAAGGTATCAAATTAGGTGAACTTCTCAATTCAGAATTAAAAGCAACTGAGGCAGCATTATTAACATCAAATGTTCCATCTGTTCGTATAAATATTGATACTCTTGATGAATATTCATTGGGACAACTTTTTATGTTTTTTCAATATATTGTTCCTATCATTGGACTTGCAGTAGATATTAATCCATTTGATCAACCAGGGGTAGAAGAAGCAAAAGAATACGCTTATGGAATGATGGATAGAAAAGGTTTTGAAGCAAAAAAACAAGAATTTGAAAAAATATACAAAAAAAGTGATAAATTTATCATTTAAAGATATTTTACTACCAAAATTAGATTTATTGATAAATAAAAGTATCCTTGTCGCCTTTTCTGGTGGCAAGGATTCTATTGCTTTACTTGATTTTTTAAATTGTAATAAAGAAATATTTTCTTATAGTATTGTTGCGTGTCATGTGAACCACGGATTAAGAGATAATGCTATAATAGATGAAGAATTTTGTTTAAATTTTTGTAAAGAAAATAATATAAATATTGAAACCGTTAATATTAGTAATGATATTAAAAATGATTTTAGTGCTGGTATTGAAGATACTGCAAGAAGATATAGATATAAAGCATTACAAACAATTGCTGATAAATTAGATTGTGATTATATATTAACGGCTCATACTTTTGATGATCAAATAGAATCTTTTTTTACTGATATTTATACAGGAGCATCAATTTTTACTTTAGGTGGTATTAAGTATAAGAGTGGTAAAATTTTAAGATTAATGCTTGATATATCAACAGATAAAATATTAGAATATTTAAATGAAAGAAAAATTAAAAATATAGAAGATGAATCAAATAATAATATAAGGTTTGTAAGAAATAAAGTTAGGCATAATATATTGCCATTTTTATATGATTTAGGAAGTGAGTTTGTCCCAACGATATTGAGACTTCAACAAGAATCTATAAAAATTAATGATTTTTTTTATAAAACTACTAAAGAAGCTATTATTTACGAGAATGAAAATATTGTAGAGATAGATAAAGATTTGTTTTTATCTTTTGATAATATTCAGAAAGAGTACTTATTAAGTAAGATATTTTCACAGAAATTTCGTTTTACTAAATCAGTAGTTTATGAAGCATTAAAATTATTAGATAAAAAATCGTCTTGCCGTGTTGATTTGCCTTCTAAATTTTGTTTTGAAATATCTTTTTATACAATTAGAATTTTTAAAAAAAATTTAATAAAGATTTTTTCTATTGAAAAAGAAAATGGAATTGATAGTATTATAACGTCTGATTTTAAATTTATCTTTAAAGATAAGTTTATTAATAACTCTTTTACTATTCGTAATAGGAGAGATGGAGATAGACTTATAAGTGGAAAAAAATTAAAAGATGTATATAGTAATAAAAAAATAGATTTATTTATACGTGATGTGTCAATCGTTATTGCAGTAGGATCAAAGGTGTTATGGTCTGAATGTTTAGATATAAATAATGAATTTGTAGTGTTTGAGAGGATTATAAGTGAAAAATCATGAGCAACTAAGCGTATTAATAGATGAAAATACTATCTCTGATAAAATTAAAGAGTTAGGTATAAAAATTACAGAAGATTATAAGAACAAAGATTTAGTAACTATATCTATATTAAAGGGTAGTATAGTTTTTACTGCTGATATTATTAGGCAAATAGATTTACCAATAGAAATATCTTTTATGTCTGTATCAAGTTATGGCGATTCTACTGAATCATCAAAAGTTGTTAATATAAAAATGGATGTTGATATTGATATTGAAAATAAAGATGTTTTAATTATAGAAGATATTGTAGATACTGGTGTAACATTAAGTTATTTAAAAGAGTATTTTATACATGAAAAAAAGGTAAAATCTTTTAAGATATGTTCACTTCTTGATAAACCGTCGAGAAGATTAAAAAATATCAAACCAGATTACTGTGGTTTTGAAATAGAAGATTATTTTGTAGTTGGTTATGGATTAGATATTGCTAATAAGTATCGTAATTTAAAAAATGTATGTAAGATAGATGTATAAATGGAGGATTAATGAATAGTAGTATTTATAAAAATTTAGCATTGTGGCTTGTAATAGCATTATTAATGGTTTTAATTTTTAATATGTTTAATAGTGGTGATACAGTCAGAAAAAATATATCATACACAGAATTTATAAATAATGTTACGAAGAATGATGTAAAAACTGTTGTAATAAAACAAAATCAAATTACTGGAGAATTAATTTCATCTGGAACTCAATTTGAAACTTATGCTCCAGATGATAGTAATCTTGTTCCATTATTAAGAGAGCATAAAGTAGATATTTATGCAAAACCACCAGAAACTACTCCTTTTTATATGCAGTTATTAATGAGTTGGTTACCACTTATTATACTTGTAGCTATTTGGATATTCTTTATGCGTCAAATGCAAGGTGGTGGAGGCAAAGCCTTTTCTTTTGGCAAAAGTAGGGCAAGACTTTTAAATCAAGATGATGCAAAAGTTACTTTTAAAGATGTTGCAGGAATAGAAGAAGCAAAAGAAGAGCTTACTGAAATTGTTGATTTTTTAAAAGATCCAGCAAAATTTCAAAAACTTGGTGGAAAAATTCCGAAAGGTGTATTACTTGTAGGTCCTCCAGGAACGGGTAAAACTTTGCTTGCTAAAGCAGTTGCAGGTGAAGCTGGAGTGCCTTTTTTTAGTATTAGTGGTTCAGACTTTGTAGAAATGTTTGTAGGTGTTGGTGCTGCAAGAATTAGAGATCTTTTTGAACAAGGCAAAAAGAATGCTCCTTGTATAATTTTTATGGACGAAATAGATGCAGTAGGTCGCCATAGAGGAGCTGGTTTAGGTGGTGGTCATGATGAAAGAGAGCAAACATTAAATGCACTGCTTGTAGAGATGGACGGTTTTGATTCAAATGAAGGAGTTATTTTAATAGCTGCTACTAATAGACCAGACGTTCTTGATCCAGCATTATTGAGACCTGGACGATTTGATAGGCAAGTTGTAGTTCCTAGACCAGATTTAAATGGTAGATTACAAATATTAAAAGTTCATGCAGAAAAAGTCCAAATGGGAGAAGATGTTGATCTTAAAATAATTGCAAAAGGAACTCCTGGTTTTGCTGGAGCTGAGTTGGCTAATTTAATCAACGAATCTGCACTTCTTGCAGCAAGAGCAAATAAAGATAAAATTTCTATGGTAGATATTGAAGCTGCAAAAGATAAAGTTATTATGGGTGCAGAGCGTAGAAGTATGACTATTCCAGAACACGAAAAAAGAGCTACAGCTTTTCATGAAGCAGGTCATGCTATTGTCGCTATAATGACAGAAAATGCTGATCCAGTTCATAAAGTTACTATTATTCCAAGAGGTATGGCGTTAGGTCTTACTATGCAGCTTCCATCTGATGATAGATATATGCACACAAAAGATTATCTTATTGGACAAATTAAAGTGTTATTAGGTGGTAGATTGGCAGAAGAAATAAAATTTAATTCTATGTCAACTGGTGCAGGCAATGATATTGAAAGGCTTACTAACTTAGCAAGAAAAATGGTTATGAGTTGGGGAATGAGTAAGAAATTAGGTACTCTTTCTTTCGGTAAAAGAGAAGAAGCAATTTTTTTAGGAAAAGAAATATCATCTCAAAAAGATTATAGTGAAAAAACAGCAGAATTAATTGATGCAGAAGTTAATGAAATTGTTTTATCTTGCTATAATGAAGCAAGAAATATTCTTGAAACTAATATTGAATTGTTAGATAAAATGGCAGAATTTCTTTTAGAAAATGAAACAATAAATACTAAAGAAATATATGATTTAGTAAAACAATATGCAAAAACTGAAGCTAAATCGTTACCAGTAGTAAATAATGATGAAAATTTAGATAAAGAGTCAGATAATACAAAAGATGTTAAAGAATAAAAAATGGTAATGAGATTAATTAATGTATGTATATGATGTTTCAGCAGATAGAGATAGAATTAAACAAGAACTTGTTAGTATAGGCGTAGATAAATACGCCTATAAAATGGTAGAAAAAGGTTTATCTCTTAATATATTAATTAAAAATATTAAATCTCCTGCTGCAAACATCTTAAAGCAAGAAGCAATAGCATCTGGAATGGATGCTGCAGTTAAACGAGGAGTTGTTTCTTGTAGTGTTGAGTATTCAAATGTTTTATTATTAGGAAATAGAAATACTTATTTAAGATTAATTAGAAGATTGGTAAATCAGCCTTTCAATTTAAAGGAGTTAGCAAAAAAAATTAAAAAAATTTTATTATCTAAAAAAAGAAATTTTTTTAAATCAAAAGATAATGTTTATAATCTTGATACACCAATGATAATGGGTATTTTAAATATAACACCAGACTCTTTTTACGATGGTGGAAAATATGTAGATTTTAATATAGCAAAAGATAGATTTGACAATTTAATAATTGAAGGTGCAGAAATTATTGATATTGGTGGCATGTCAAGTAGATTAGGTGCCGATATTCTTAGCTATGATGAAGAAATTAATAGAGTATCAAGGATAATAGAATATGGAGTAAGTAAAAATGTTTTATTATCTATTGATACAAACAATTATAAAACTGCAGAGTTTGCAGTTAATAAAGGTGTAGGCTTAATTAACGATATTACTGGATTAAGTTGTGATAATATGGCAAGACTATGTGCTGATACAAAAGTGGCAGTATGTATTATGCATAGTAAAGGTAACTCGCAAAATATGAACCAGTATGAAAATTATGAAAATATATTATTAGAAATCAAAGATTATTTTTATGAGCGTATTGATAAAGCATTAAAATTTGGTATTAGTGAAGAATCAATAATCCTTGATGTTGGTTTTGGTTTTGCAAAAAATAAAAAACAAAATTTTATTTTACTTAAATACTTGAAAGAATTTAATTTTTTTGGTATGCCTTTATTATCAGGTTTATCAAGAAAATCAATGATAGGTTTAGCTACATCAAAAAATGTAGAAGATAGGCTTACTGGCACCATAGTTGCCAACACAGTTGCACTCCTTGCTGGGACTGATATTTTAAGAGTTCATGATGTTAAAGAGTGTTATGATACAATAAAAGTTGTAAATTCACTATTAAAGGTATAGTAAAAATGATAAATACAATCAAAACAATTATATCT
>JAZSQT010000012.1:0-7887 GCA_045538075.1 Mucispirillaceae bacterium | reverse complement strand
ATTTCTTTAGTTTCATAGTTTTCATCAATAATACCAAGGGGCAAATTGTTAGAAAAAAGATGTTGTATTTTATCACCAGTAATTAAATATGCAGGCTCATGACCACAATAAATATATTTTAATTTACGAGTATTAGCATCGTATTCACCAAAAAAACCAGTTACAAATTTATCGTCAAATTTCTTTCTAAGCAAAAAAGTATTGATATGATGAATAAAGGTGCTTATATCAAATTTAGTTCGTGTAGAAAAGAGAACACTTAAAACTACCGTTAAAATTGCTGCAGTATATCCTTTGCCACAAACATCAGCAACGCAAAATTTTATATTACCGTTACCGTCATCTTTCATATCTGCAAAATCACCACCAGTCTGTTTTGCAGGAATGTTTAAAGCATACATTTGACAACCATAATTATCTAAAGATACTTCTGATGGAACAAATTTATTAAGAATTTCAATAGTTCTATTAATTTCTGTTTCTTCAATTTTAAATTGAGTATGTAGCTCATGGTTTATAGCATTTTCTACAGCAACTGAAATTATACTTGATACTATAGAAGAAAATTCTTTATCTGGCACTATATCACTAATTATGTTCAACAAGGCAAAATGCAATTTTGATGTTTCTTCATAAATAAAAAAAACGTTTTTTACATTATATTTTAGTGATATTAAGTTGTTTTCTAAAAATTCTGTTTTTTTATTTTTCTGCATATAATCATAAATTGACGTATTGCCAATAGATATATTATATAACAAGTCGTCTTTTTCTATGCCTATACCATAAAATTCATCATTAGAAAAAGCACAAATGACATCTGCAGAAAAAATATCAGCAAAAAAAGAAAGAGATACAGATACTACTTGATTTACTTCTAAGGCTTTAAAAATTCTACCAGCTTTAGTAACGAAATCAATCTTTCTTTGGTAATCAACGTATAAATCCATACTTTTATCTAAAGAAGTAAGCTCTGAATATCTTTTTGATAAATAAGGCAAATACGTAAATAAATCATCTATAACTTGGTTATTTTCGTCATTATGAAAAGTTATTGCAAAAATAGGACTATTGTTTTGTTCTAAAAAAAATGCCTTTGAAATAAAATATTCTTCATCAAAAAAAGATATTTTTTTATTTACTGGTATTAATCCTGCTGGGTAGCCAAGTTCATAAATATCAAAAGATGATTTTATACTTGATGTAGAAAGAGATAAAGGCTCACACATATTGCCTTTAATAGTCCATAATGTAAAAACATAAATATCTGATGATATAAGCCAAAAAGCAAGATTACCATGAAAACTTTCTATACTATCACTAAAAAAAATGTTAAATAAATTTTCATTAATGCTATAATTCGGCATTTAAGTCTTCCAATACTTGAATTATTTTATTTTTTAATCTATCTACATCTTTTATGCCCATAGTGATACTCATTTCAAGGAGAGTGTCATCTATATCATTAGTGTTATCAAACTTATTTGCGTAATATAGTGCTTTACTAAAATTTAATGTTGAAATATCGTGATGATTTTTGACTGCGTCAACAATTTCCGTAGAAACAGACCATTTTTTTAATATTAATGCACCAACTTCCGTATGGTCCATGCCAAGTTGATTTTTTTCGTCTTCAATAGTTTCAACTTCCTTGACGAGAAAATCTGTCATAATAATTTTGCCAACATCATGGAGAAGCCCAGCCATATATAATGCTTCTTCATCAAGGTTTAATTCCTTAGCTATTAATTGAGATATACAAGCCGTTTTATAAGAATGTAACCATATATTTTTGCCAGTAGTTTTATACATATTGAAAGGTTTACTATAAAAATCTTCCATACTAATTGCTGCTGCAATATTCTTTACAGTGTTAAAACCTAATAAAACTGTAGCTCTATCAATGGAACTAATTTCTTGCTTCATTCCGTAAAAAGGCGAATTTACTAACTTAATTACTTTTGAAGATATACCTTGATCCATTTTAATTTTGTTACATACGTCTTTTATTGTTGATGAATCACTACGAGTAAGGCGAATAAGTTGTTCTGCTAATGCTGGTAGAGGTGGGATACTTTCAGCTTTTGCAAGAATTTTTATACGTATAGTATTATATTCTTCAATACTTCTTGATGGAGTAGATGAAGAAACTTGTTTAAATTTTGCCATAATATTATCAGGGTTTATCGGTGGGAAAAATATACCCTTAATAGGATAATCTTTAATATGACTATGTAGAGTTTCATCTTTTACAGTAACGAGAAAAAAAGTAGGATACTTAAAAGTTTTTGGTATTGAATATAAATTTTTTAAAGAAGAAACTTCATATACTTCAATATTTGTATCAATATCCGTTTGAACAACTGTTGCTTTGTTTAATAATGAAATTTTAAGGTTTTGGTAATAAGTATCACTGCCAATAAATCTAATAACCATAAACTATTTATTCACCATTTCAGATATTGATTCCATAAGCTCTTTAGGAGAAAAAGGTTTAGTAATATACTTATCTGCTCCAGCCTCTTTGCCTAATTTATAATCTTTTTCAGATGCGTTAGCAGTAAGTAGAATGATAGGTATATGCTTTGTTTCAGGGTCATCTTTTAAACTTCTTGTAGCTTCAAGCCCAGACATAATAGGCATTACAACATCAAAAACAATAACATCTGGCGATTGGCTTTTAGTCATTTCTATAGCTTGTTGTCCATTTTCAGCTTCTATAACTTCATGACCACATTTACGCATATAAAGAGCAACAACTTTTCTTAAACGAATTTCATCGTCTGCAATAAGTATCTTCATTACTCAAACCTCATTTTAATTTGTTTATCAGTATATGTAAATTCAATGCCTAACTTTTTAAATAGTCTTGTAAATAATGTATAAATTTCTGGCACTTCAAAAGCACTATCTTTATCAATGGTGTATAATCCATTTTTTCCAGTAATTTTTATATTGCCTCTACTTTTTCTTGCTTCTTCGCATAATATTAACTCAATAAGATTTTTAAAAATATGACTTTTAGTGTTAACTTTAAAATTATCTAATTCAACGGCAAAATTAATTCCCTGTTCTGATAAAGTGATAGGAACTTTTGCCATAAAATGATTAATTAATTTAGCTGGTTCTATTTCTTCTTTTTCATCAGTAATAGGAACATTTAAAACGAAATCAAACATTATCTCCATTCCTTTACTATAAACATCAAGAAAGTATGCAGATTCAGAAATAACATCGCTCATATTTTCTATATCATCACCAAGACCACATTTGAAAACCATAACTGTAGCAACAACCATTGCAGTAGAAGTTCTAATATTGTGAGAGAAATATTCTCGCACCGTTGATAAATCATTTAAATTACCTGCATTACTTGTTTGAGACATTTTATAACCCTAACTATAATCTTTTTTTAAATTATACAATTATTTTAAAAAATTTAAAGTATAAAATTTTTTAGAGGTAAAACATTTATAAATTCAGAAGATTATTGCAAGAGGTTATAAAAAATATTGTCATATATCTTTTTAATATATTTAAACTTTTTTCGTTGTATATATAATTTTAGTTTAGTTTTGAAATTTTTTTTATAAATTATTTCGTCCTTTTACTCTTCATAATTATAGTTTAAACGTCTTTACAGTTTTTAATTATCTTAATATTTAATAAAAAATTTACTCGTAAATAACTAATTTCTATTGCTTGTAATTATTAGTAAATGTAGAATAGGTAAAAAATAATAATTAGGGGCTGATAAACATGAAATATTTTAGCACACGTGGTCAAGTTAAGGGATTATCTTTTCAAGATGCTGTTATGATGGGGCTTGCTGATGATGGTGGATTATTGATTCCAGAAACGTTGCCAAGTTTTACAGAAAGAGATTTAAAACATTTTGCAGAAATTGAATACGATAGGCTTGCTTATGAAATTATGCAAAATTTCGTTGACGATATATTAGATAAAGATTTTACTGAAATAGTGATGAAAACTTATGCTGCACAAAATTTTGATGACCCACGTATCATTCGTATAGTTAAACCAGGTAAAGTAAAAATTGCAGAATTATTTCATGGACCAACATTTGCTTTTAAAGATATGGCATTACAATTTTTAGGCAACCTTTTTGAATATATATTAAAAAAACGTAATCAAAAAATGAATATATTAGGTGCAACAAGTGGCGATACTGGAAGTGCTGCGATATACGGCGTTAAAGGTAAAGAAAATATTAATATGTTTATGCTTTATCCATACGGTAGGATTAGCAATGTTCAAGAATTACAGATGACTACAGTTCAAGACAAAAATATATATTGTATTGCTGCAAAAGGTAGTTTTGATGATTGTCAAAATGTTGTCAAAACAATCTTTAGCGACCTTAGTTTTAAAAGAAAATATAACTTAGGGGCAGTCAATTCAATAAACTGGGCTAGAATACTTGCTCAAATAGTATATTACTTTTACATATATACAAGAAGTGTAAAACATATTGGCGATACAATAAATATAGTTGTTCCTACTGGCAATTTTGGAAATATTTTTGCAGGATTTTTAGCACGCACAATGGGGTTGCCAATTAAACCAGTATTAGCAACAAATAGAAACAATATTCTTACTCGTGCCGTTAAGTTTGGCGATTATAGTATAGAAAGGTTGAGACCTTCCCACAGCCCAGCTATGGATATTCAAGTAGCAAGCAATTTTGAAAGATACTTATACTATTTATATAAATCTACTGATAAAGTTAGCGATGCAATGGATAACTTTAGGATTAATAGAGAAATAGAATTACGTGGTCAATATTTAGGGCAAATACAAAGAGATTTTATAGCAGCTGATGCTACTGACGAAAATATAGAATATGAAATTAGAACTATGTATAACCTACATGAGTATATTATTGACCCTCATACTGCTTGTGCAGTTTATGCAGCTAATAAAATGGAAATAGCAACGGAAGATACTATTTGTTTAGCTACAGCTCACCCAGCAAAATTTCCAGAAGTTATAAAAGATTGCTTAGGTTTTAATCCAGAAGCACCAAAAGCATTACAAAATATGGAAAGTTTGCCTCAAAGAAATTATAAAATGATGGCAGATGCTAAAGAAGTAAAAGAATTTATAGAAGAAACATTAGGATAAAATGCCTACTCCTATAGAAAAATACGACTATTTTTTGCCACAAGAATTGATTGCATTAAATCCATCAAAAAATAGAGATGAATGCAAAATGATTGTGGCAGAAAAAAGTAAAAAAAGTTTTTATGAAACTCGCTTTAAAGACATAATAAATATTATAGACGATAATTCTTTTTTAGTAGTTAATAATACACGTGTTAGGAATGCAAGGCTTAATGCAAAAAAAGTTACTGGTGGAAAATCAGAAATTTTTGTTACAGAAGTATTAAGTGATGGCAACTTTAAAGGGCTATTAAGGGGTAGTTTTAAAGTTGGAGCTGAAATTTTAGTTGAAGATAATGTTTTTAAGCTAATATCTAAGGACGATGAAGGCATTTGGCTACTTGATAGTAACGGAATAGATATTAACAAATTAATGGAAAATATAGGCAGAGTGCCACTTCCTCCTTATATAAATAGACAAGATAATCTACAAGATAAATTAGATTATCAAACAGTATATTCAAAATATGTTGGTTCGTCTGCAGCTCCTACTGCAGGATTACATTTTACTAAAGAATTAATTGATAGTCTCAAAAATAATGGTATAGAAATATTAGAAATTACATTACACGTTGGTTTAGGAACATTTAAGCCAGTTAAAACAGAGTTTTTAGAAAATCATATAATGCACGCTGAAACGTATAATATAGATGGCGATATTGCAGAAAAAATTAACGAATTAAAAAATAGTGGCAAAAAATTAATTGCTGTTGGTTCTACTACAGTTAGGGCGTTAGAAAGTGCAATTGACGATAAAAATAATTTAATAGCAGGCAAAAGAGATACAAATATTTTTATTAAAGAAGGATACAACTTTAAAATTGTTGATGAAATGGTTACAAATTTTCATTTACCAAAATCTACTCTTCTTGCTATGGTATCGGCTTTTGCAGGTTATGAATTTGTGAAAGATATATATAAATTTGCAGTTAGCAATAATTATAGATTTTTTAGTTACGGCGATTGTATGTATATAAAAAAATAAAAGGAGTATAAAATGGATAAAGTATTATCATTAGATGTAGGTGGTTCGTTTATAAAATATGCAATAATTAATAGTAGTTACGAGATACTTTCTCAAAATAAGATTGATACTCCAACTGTTTATAACGATTTTATTTATGCCGTTAAAGATATAGTAAAATCAGTAAAAGATGAAATTGATAGTATCTCATTAGCTTTGCCAGGTGGATATAATTTTTTAAAAGATGAAATATTTGCACCAAATTTAACATCATTAAACGGCAAAAACATTAAAAGAGATTTAAAAGAATACTTAAATTTAGATGTTTACGTTGAAAATGATGCAAATTTAGCTGCATTAGGTGAATATACTTTATACGAAAAAGATAAGATACAAAATATGATATTAATTACATTGGGAACTGGCGTTGGTGGAGGCTTAATAATAGATGGTAAGTTGCCAAAAAATCCCATAACATCATTTGAAGTAGGTCATATTAGTTTAGAACCACGTGGTAGGCTTTGTGGGTGTGGTAGGTTAGGTTGTTTTGATGAATACTGTTCGTCTGTTGGGTTACTTGAAACTTATAAAGAATTGATTGGCAAAGATGTTAATTTAACTCCAGTAGAATTAGGTCAGTTAGCAGATAAAGGAGATAAAATAGCAGTAACAACTTTTAATAAATACGCAAAACAACTTGCCTTTGGCTTATTAAATATTGCCAATTTATTTTATGCAGAAAAAATAAAAATAGGTGGTGGATTATCAGAGTTAAGCAGGCATTATATAAGTGAATGTCAAAAGCTGTTTAATAAAGATATTTTTCCAATGTATAGAGATAAAATTAGCCTTGAAGTTGCGTCATTAAAAAATAATGCTGGTATAATTGGAGCTGGTATTAATTATTTTAATAATAAAAAGTAGTTGTTTACTGCTATATTTTGTAATAAATATATATGTTAATTAATGTTGTTTAGGTGATAAATGAAAATTGTAGTTATGGGTGTAGGTAATT
This sequence comes from Mucispirillaceae bacterium, assembly GCA_045538075.1. Classification (GTDB taxonomy): domain Bacteria; phylum Chrysiogenota; class Deferribacteres; order Deferribacterales; family Mucispirillaceae; genus JAZSQT01. The sequence continues at coordinate 724 of JAZSQT010000012.1, read as the reverse complement.
ATATACTTTCTGATGAAGGGATAGGGGTTCATGCAGTAATGGAGCTTGCAAAAGAAAAATGGCAAGATAATGTAGAAATTTTTGATTGTGGCACATTAGGGATATTAGCTTCTTATAAAGTAGCAGAAGCAGATGTTTTAATAGCTATAGATTCTATCGTGTCAAAGGAAGAAGCAGGAACTATAAAAATATTTGATAAAGAAGAAATTATGCTTTCTAATGTTCCTATGAAAGTCTCTCCCCATCAACTTGGCTTTCAAGAAACGTTACTTCATGCAGAATTAAGGGGCGATTGTCCAAAGGTAGTTAAATTAGTTGGTGTTGTGCCAGAAAGTTACGATACAAGCACAGATTTATCAGAAAGTTGCCAAAAAGCATTGCCAGAAGTTTTAGAAATAGTTAGAAACCTTGTTAATGAATACGCAAATAAAACGTTAGACGAAATTTAAAATTTAAAAAAAATAAGAAAGCTATCTAAAAAATAGATAGCTTTTTTTATTTAGAAGAATTAATTTTGTATAAGTTTTTCACAACTTTATTATGGTAACTTTCTGGCAATTTTTTGTTGTTTTTAATAGCTCTACTTAAGTTGCCAGGACCGTAATTATAGGCAATAATAGCGTGGTCTATGCTACCAGTTTTACCGACTAAATAATCAAAATATGCAATGCCAAGTTCTACATTTATTATAGGATTATATAAATCGTTAATGTCGTTATAGTTT
>JAZSQT010000151.1:0-8124 GCA_045538075.1 Mucispirillaceae bacterium | reverse complement strand
CGACCTTATTGAATAAATATATGGAATGTTTTTACTTCTGGAGAAAAAATTGTGTTCTTTAGGAAAGTTAATATTGAAATAACCTTTACACCGAAACAAGTATATAAAAATTGAAATTGTTTATATAATTTGTGGACTACCACGACGATTAAAATCGTCTCGCAATGACTTTTAAAGGCTTAAAGAAGTAAAAAAACAGTCATTACGAGGAGCAAAGGGACGAAGTAATCCATAAAACAGTTAAAAGATTTTTAAAACTATATTTTTATATTAATTAACTTTTTTATATAAATATTTCAACATATTAATACAATAAATTAACTATTTACGTGAATGTTTTAGTTTTACGAATTGTTTGTGAGCTTTTTTTAACTTTGTTTCTGTTTCTTCATCTAATTCTAATAATTCTTCATTAGGGTAAAGATAGCTTAATTCTTTTTGAGTATAATTTTCTATTTTAGGAATATAGTAGCTATCTTGTTCTGTTGCAAAAAGATAAGAAGTGCCTTTATTTTCTGCTCTACCAGTTCTACCAATTCTATGGACGTAATCTTCTGGATCTTCTGGTAAAGTATAATTTATAACGCAACTTATATCATCAATATGCAATCCTCGTGCTGCAACATCAGTTGCTACTAATACTTTTATACTGCTATTTCTTAAACTTTCTAAAGTTCTTATTCTTTTATTTTGTGATATATCGCCAGTTAACATACCACAATTTATTCCAACTGCTTTAAATTGCCTATGAAGTGTCGCAACATCTTCTTTCTTGTTGCAAAATATTATAATTTTTTCATTAATTCTTTCTTTTATAATATTTAATGTTACGTTTAATTTTTCTTTTTCTGTAATAATATATGCGTATTGAGATATATTTGATGAAGTAATTTCATCGGATTCTACTTCAAATTTTAAAGGATTATTAGTCCATGAATAAGATAATTTTGATATTTCTTCTGATAAAGTAGCACTAAAAAACATAGTTTGTCGTTTTTCTTTTGGTGCAAGAGCAGATATTATACTTCTTATATCGTTAATAAAACCCATATCAAGCATTCTATCTGCTTCATCAAGAACTAAAATTTCAACATTTTTTAAATTTAAAATTGATTGTTTATAGTAGTCAAGAAGCCTGCCAGGTGAAGCAACAATTATATCAATAACAGAATTTTCTATAATATTCTTTTGTTTTTCGTAATTTAAGCCACCAAAAACAGATAAAATATTAAAATCTATATATTTTCCTAATAATTTTAAATCTTTTTCTATTTGGATAACTAACTCCCTTGTTGGAGCAAGAATTAATATACGAGGTGAACTAAGTTCGCTATATTCAGCTTCATTTTTTTGTAGGTGATTAAATATTGTTATAGCAAAAGTTGCAGTTTTGCCGGTTCCAGTTTGTGCTTTGCCAAATATATCTTTACCTTTACAAGAATGGGGCAAAATCATACTTTGGATTGGAGTAGCATATTTATAACCAGCTTCACAAATACCAGCCATTAATTTAAGAGGTAAATTAAAATCATGAAATCTAACTTTTCCTTCAATTTCATCTACTTGAAATTTTTCTAACGACCAATCACCTAAATCAGCAGCTTTATGAAAATTGTTAATCTCATTAGAAATTTTATTTTTAATTGCTTTATTCTTTTTGCGAGCTTGTTTCTTTAAAAGAGATTTTTTATTTGTTTTAACGATACTTATACTATTTTTATTAACATCAGTAAAATTTTTATCTTTTTTTACACTAATTTCTGTTATTTTTATTCTGTTTTTTTTATTTTTTCTAAGTAAAATTCTTTTTACACTATCAAAAAATCCCATTACATAAAACCAATACTATTTTTTTGTGCTATATATTATTGGATATTCCTTTGAATAATCAATAACATATTTTTGTTTTTTACAAGAATAAGTTATACTATGTTTTATATCAAAATCAGTATTTTTGTCATTACTACTTACTTCTTGGTTTACTACATCTGATAAATATTTTTCAAAAAGTTTTTTAACATCAGCATTCATACAATGACCGTCTGTTTTGATAATTTCGCCGTCTATATGGCTTTTATCAAAAAGATAGTGGGTGCAATCTATATTAAAATCTTTATACATTTTTTCTAATTCTTTTTTTGTTTCTACCTTAATTAATGGGTCGTTAATTGAGTGAAACATAAATATCTTGCCAGTAAAATGTTTTGCAAAATTTTTAATATGGTGTTTCGTAGCCAATTTTCTAATCTCATACATATCATCGGTAAAAGCAAATTTGTTGCTGGGGGGGGGTGCCGATGGCATACTATAAAAACTTTCTTCTACTTTTCCTATAAGAGTTTTTTTATCTGTAAAAGAACGCACGACTTGTGGATATACAATATATTTTTCAGCTAATGCGTAGCCACTTAAATCTGCAACTAAAGAAAAAGAGCTTGGAGCAAATTTTGCCACCATTTGAGCAATATATCCTCCGTAACTTACTCCATATATAAAAATTCTGTTTTTATTAACTTTATAATTATCTAAAATATATTTTAAAGCATAAATTGGGTCTATTGCTTGGATATATCCAAAGTCTTTATAGTCTCTAATTAATGCTCTATTTGGATTATAATTTGATGAGGTTTTTACAATTATGCCTTTTGATAATAAATCTTGGTTAGGAAAGTAATCAAGAAGTGTCATTATACTTTTATCTGGTCTATTTAAAAAATGACTTATTTGCTCTTTCGTCATTATTTTTTCAAATTTAGATAAAAGTTCATTATCAATAATAACATTATCTACTTTGTTAATTTCACTTCTTGAGCCTAAATAGTTGACTCCAACGGCTATAACATTATATTTGTTGCTCCAACTTTTACGAATTTCATTCATTGCAGGGCTTGAAGCTAAGCCACCTAAACCTTCTAAAATTATGAAAACACCAGTATTTTCGTTAATATCGTCTGGTTCTTGAATGTATATATCAAATTTTCTATCAAAATCATCTTCTTGAAATTCTAATTTATGGCCAGATAGCCATACAACTTTAGTCTCTTTCATATTTTTCTCTAATAAAATTATACGTAATTTCAGGGACTAAAGGTTTTATCTTTTCAAATTCTTTGTTTTTAATAAAATTTCTGACAGTCGTAGCACTAACTACATTGTTATCAACTTCTAATCTTTCAATCTCAACAAAATTAACGCCGTAAATTGGTAATAGATTTTTCATAGTTTCGTTATATCTATTTGTAACTTTACAATTTGGTTCGCTACCGGCAAAACGTGTAGTTATATTAAGGACTTTTGCAATACGTTCCCCAAAAATTTGAACATCTATTGTAGGGTCAAAATCCATAGAATTTACATCAGAATCTGTTGCATTTTCTTTTTGGAAATAACCACCAAAAGTGTTTTGAGAAATAATAAAATTGCCTGTAGGTATAACAGAAACATTCTGAAAATTGGCACAGTTAGATTTGACAAGGTTAAACCTATCGTTAAAAGAGAAGAAACTTTTATCTTCTTCTATAACAAAAACGTAAAGATAATCAACATTATCTAATGCTTTATTAATAAGATATTGATGACCGTTTGTAAAAGGGTTAGCATTCATGACAATAGCACCAACACTACTATAATTGTTTAAGTGTCGGCACTCGTCAAGAAAGGCTATATACTCATCTAAACCTTTAATCATAGCATAACTTATGCTTTTTTAACTTTACCAGCCTTAAGGCATTTTGTGCATACTTTTTTTCTAATAACACTACCGTTATCACCAAGCACTCTCATACTATGGATATTTGGATAAAATACTCTCCTTGATACATTATGAGCGTGGCTAATAGTGTTGCCACTCATTGGGCCTTTGCCGCAAACATCACAACGCTTTGACATCGTCTATTCCTCCTTGCATTTCAAAGCATAAAATGATAACTTAATTTATACTAAAATATCAAGCATTATTTTTAAAGGTGAGATATGAATATTACAAAAGATACTATTATTGCAGATGTTTTAAAAAATGTTAAAGGCTCTATAGACGTGTTTAATAAGCATAATATGGGCTGTTTAAGCTGTATGGGTGTCCAAAATGAAACTATAGAAAAAGGTAGCCTTATGCACGGAATAGACGTTAATGTCATTCTTTCTGAACTTGAGGCACTACAAAATAAGTAGTTTTTAATGGAAAAAAATCAAAAAGAAACACCAAATATCTTATTAGGATATTGGCAAGGTGGCAAAAGATACGAAAAAAATGTATCTAATGACGGTATAACCTTAAATTTAGAATTTGATGATGTTGCTTTATATGGCGACAAAATATGGAGCCAACTTACCCCTGATATAAGATTAAAAACTATTGATTTTAACGACTTTTTCCCAGAAAAAAAGCCTCTAAATTTTGAAATAGGCATTGGTAATGGCGAATTTATTACAGAATTAGCTTATAAAAATAGTAACGAAAATTTTATTGGTGTAGAAGTTTTTAAAAAATCTTTTAATCAAGCAGAAAGACGCATAAAAAGAGCTGGTCTAAAAAATGTTCGTCTTATCCAGTTTGATGCAGACCTTATTTTGCGACTATTTGAAGATAACTGCTTAAATTCTGTTTACGTCAATTTTCCAGATCCGTGGCACAAATCTAAACATAAAAAAAGACGTTTGCTAAAAACTTTTTTTATAGAATTGATTGTAGAAAAATTATCAAAAAATGGCGTTCTGCATATAGCTACAGACCATGATGATTATGCTCAAGAAATTGCAGAAAATATTACACAAGTTAAAGGTATATCATCGCTATTTGATGGAGTTTATTCTAAAGAAAAAGAAAATTATTTTCCCACAAAGTATTACAATAAATTTGCAAAAACTAATGGAGCATATCTTTTTCGTTACAAAAAGGATTAAAAATTATGAAAAAAATATTACTATCAATACTATTTATTTTAAGTTTACATATAAATTCTTTTGCTAATGAATTATCAAATATTTTCGTAGTAAAAATAGACGAAATTATTACTGATAGCACTTATAAAATAATAGACGAAACTATAAAAAAAGCTGAATTAGAAAAAGATGCTTTAGTATTAATAGAATTAGATACTCCAGGAGGCATATTACAATCTACAAGGGATATAGTAGCAAGTATTATGGGTTCAAAAGTGCCAGTTACTGTTTTTGTTACCCCTAGTGGAGCAAGGGCTGCTTCTGCTGGATTATTTATAACATTATCTGCAAATTTTGCCGTTATGGCTGATGGCACAAACATCGGTGCAGCCCACCCAGTAAACGCTGACGGTAAAGATATAGAAGGCGAAATGGCAAAAAAGGTAGAAAATGATACTGTTGCATTTATCACATCTATTGCAGAAAAAAGAAAAAGAAATATTAAATATGCCGTTGATGCAGTCGTTAATTCTACTAGTTATACTGCCTCTCAAGCACTAAAAAATGGCATTATTGATAAAGTTGTTACAGATGAAGAAAATATTTTTGACGTTATAAAAAATCATTTTAAAATAAGTAATGATTTAACTCCTCAATACGTTGAACGCACCTTTATACAAAAGATTTATAAATTTTTAGCAAATCCAGATATTTTAGCAGCATTGCTTTTTATCGGAATGTTAATGATTGGACTTGAATTTAAAATGCCTGGCACATTTATCTTTGGTGGGATTGGTGCAGTTGCATTTATAATTTTTGCAATTGGTGCTAATATTATACCAATAAACTTTCTTGCTATATTATTAATTATTGGTGGTTTCGTATTGCTAATTGCAGAATTATTTATAACAAGTTTTGGTTTATTAACTATTGGTGCTATTATTAGTTTCTTATTTGGGTTAAGAATGCTTTTTGATAGGGATACAAGTATGGGAATTAGTGTTTCTCCATTATTTACAGTCGTTGTTATTTTATTAGTTGCTTTAACGGCTTTTTTGATAGGTAAGTTGTTACTAAAAGATTTTAAAAGAAAACAAGTAAATGGTATGGACGCTTTAATAGGAAAAGAAGCTCAAGTTATTGATTGGCAAAATAATAAAGGTCAAGTTACTTTTAACGGTGAAATATGGACGGCAACTGGCGAAAATATATCAAATAATGATAATGTAGTAATTACTTCTTATAATGATATGATATTACATGTAGAAAAGGTAGATAAAGAGTAATTAATGCGTCAAGTTGTATTCATAAGAGATAAAGTTAATAAACACTCTATAAGAGTATTAATTGCAGCCTTTGAAAAATGGTATCAAAATAGAGAGTATTTAGTTTTAAAGCCAGAAGAATTGATAGAAAAATCTCCAAAAAATGCAGTAGTTTTAATATCTTTTGCAACAGGGGCATATAAATTTTATCAAAATTTATCTAAAGAAATAAAATTATTAAGAAAAGATTTAAACACTATTTGTGGTGGTCCTCACCCATCAGCAAGAAGTGAAGATTGCCTTAACTTATTTGACGCAGTATGTGTTGGCGAAGGCGAAATCACATTAAAAAAGTTGATAGATTTATCTGATGATAGTAAATGTGAGGGGATATTTAAAGGCGTTGTTGTAGAAAATTTAGACGATTTTAAGGTTTTTCCACGAGAAATGATTTCTTTAGGACCTATAGAAATTATTAGAGGTTGCCCCTCAAGATGTGCTTACTGTCAAACGCCATCTCTCTTTCCTCATAATTTGCGTATGCGTAGTGCAGAAATGGTTAGAGACGAAATAAAATTTGCTTTATCAAGAAAAGGTTATGCCGATGCAAGATTTATTGCTCCTGATGCCTCATCATACTATTTTGATAGAGGTGTCAATATTAAAGCAATATCTCATTTTTTAGAAACAGTCAGAGAAACTTTAGGTAGTAATGGAAAATTGTTTTTTGGCACATTTCCATCAGAACTTGACCCAGCTGGCGTTTCTAAAGAACTCGTTGATTTGCTCGTAAAATATTGCGACAACAAGTTGATTGTTTTAGGCTTACAAAGTGCTTCAATGCGTATGACAAAAAAAATGCACCGTAGAAGTGGGCTAACCCATACAGAAAAAGCAATAGATTTACTGAAAGAAAAAAATTTTGAAATAGTAGTAGATTTGATTTTTGGACTTCCTTACGAAGATGAAGAAAGTTATGAAGAAACATACAATTTTATCCAAAAATATAAAGGTGTTGTTACTATCCATAGCCACCCTTTTGACCCATTACCTGGTAGTCTATGGGAAAATGAAAAGCCAACTATAGTGCCAGAAAAATTAATTAAAGCAGTAAAATCATTAGAGGGAATAGGGCGAGTTTTTGGCAAAGTAGTATAAAATAATATTTATATTTTATGGGTCTACTTTCACCGTTGCTGTAGCAATCATACCATCACAATCTACTTTTATCTTAGTTTCGCCTTGTTGCTTTGCAGTAACTCTACCAGTAGTATCATCAACTTTGTCAAAAGTTGCAATTGTTGGAGCTTCAGAAGAAAAAGTTAAATTAGTGCAAGTTGCGTCTTCTGGAGTAATAGCAATTTTAATATCAATAGTTGTAGTATTAGCTAGCGATAACTCAATAGGGTCTGGTATTGTAAGGACAAACTCAATCCCTTCAGGTGAACCTTCTTTTTTATTGTTGCCTTTAATTGTTAATACATGCTCTTTAATGCCAGCTTCAACTTTATCTTCATTATAAGCAAAAAATAGTGAAATTTTACCAGTATGGCTTGAGTAACCAGTTGGAGTATATTCTATAGGGATAACGCAACGGTTAGTTGTCTCTATACTTTTTACGCAATATGCTGGGTTTAATATAGTGTTTTCATCTAATGTTATTTTAAAATTATCTGTTAAGTTATCAATACTGATACTCGTCATAAATAATTTATCAAAAGGATAATTTATGATAAATGAACCAGTTTTATTATCTTTATCTAACTGTAAAGTTTGTGGCTCAACTTCTAAATACATAGTATTATATTTATCTGTATAATCAAATTCTAAATCACCTTCACCACAAGAAAGAAGAGAAAAAGGTATCATTAAAAAAATTATAAATTTAAATATAATATTCATGTATAAACCTTATATGAAATTTCATCTAATATAATATATTATTTAATTTTAGTAAATATTAAATTTTTAAAGGATA
>JAZSQT010000180.1:0-7620 GCA_045538075.1 Mucispirillaceae bacterium | reverse complement strand
GACTAAATTTTTTGTATAGTTTATGGATTGCCACGAAAAACTGACGTTTTTCTCGCAATGACTTTAAAACAGTCATTACGAGGAGTGAAGCGACGAAGTAATCCAGAAAAAAAGGTTGATAAAAAATTAGGACTAAATTTTTTGTATAGTTTATGGATTGCCACGAAAAACTGACGTTTTTCTCGCAATGACGTAAAAACAGTCATTACGAGGAGTGAAGCGACGAAGTAATCCAGAAAAACGGTTGATAAAAAATTAGGACTAAATTTTTTGTATAGTTTATGGATTGCCACGAAAAACTGACGTTTTTCTCGCAATGACTTTAAAACAGTCATTACGAGGAGTGAAGCGACGAAGTAATCCAGTAAAAACGGTTAATAAAAAATTTTATGACAAATTTTGCATATAATAAGTATATGTTTCTAATATTATCTATTTATACAATTTTTAGGTATTATATTTTGGTCTAAATATTCTAATACAGTATCAATACACATTTTTGCCATATCTGAACGAGCTTTATATGTAGCACTACCAATATGAGGCAAAAGTATAACATTATCCATATTTTTTAATAAATCATTAACTATTGGTTCATTTTCATATACATCAAGACCAGCACCAAAAATTAATTCTTCTTTTAATGCAGAAGCAAGGTCAGATTCTTTTATGATAGCTCCTCTACCAATATTGACTAAAATTGAATTTTTTTTCATTTTTCTAAATTCATTTAATGTAAATTTATGTTTAGTTTCTTCTGTAAGGGGAGCAGTTATTACTAAAAAATCTGACCACTCAAGTAGCTCATCAAAAGTGGCATAAGTAGCACCTAATAATAATTCTGCTTGGTAGTTTCTATTTCTATTGTGATATATAATATCCATAGAAAAACCTGTTGCAATTTTTGCCATTGCTTGCCCAATATTGCCCATTCCATAAAAGCCAATAGTTTTTTTATGTAATTCAGCTCCAAGTAGCATATTTGGTGTAGTTCCAGTAAATTTACCTGTTCTAACGAGTTTATCGCCTTCTACAATTCTTCTTGATGTAGCAAGTAGTAGAGAAAAACCAAGTTCAGCAGTGCTTTGGGTAAGAACATTTTGTGTAGTGCATACTAATATTCCACGTTGTTTTGCGTATTCTATATCAATATTATCGTAGCCTACAGCATAGTTTACAATGATTTGTAACCTTTGAGCCGATTCTAAAGTTACTCTATCTATAATATCTGCTGGAGTAGTAATTATTGCATCTGCATCAGTTATCATTTGCCTAAGCCTAATAGGAGATAAAACTTCATCATTACTATTGTATTCAACACGATGTCCATCAAAAGCATTATTTACATCATAAGGTAATTTTCTTGTGATAACTATTTTCATAAATTTATCCTACTTATATTTTTTTCTTTTGAATAAATCAGTTCTTTTAGATATAACTCTATCAATAAATAATGTTCCGTCAAGGTGGTCGCTTTCGTGTTGTATTAAAACAGCCTCAAAATCTTTAGCTTTTAAAATTTTAGGTTCCATTAATTCATTAAAGTAATGGACAACAATATTTTGAGCTCTATTTACATTGCCAGTAAAATCTGGAACACTCATGCAACCTTCTCTAAAAGTTATCATACCGTTATGTTCTATAATTTCTGGGTTTATCATTACTGTTAACCCATTATTTTCAATACATTTTTTGTTTCTTGAAGCATCAAAGACTATAATCCTATACGACTCTCCAATTTGAGTTGCAGCAATACCTGTAGAATGATTTGATGATAACATAATATCTTTTAAATCTTCTATAACTTTTTTTACTTCATCTGTTAATGATGTAACTTCTATTGCTTCTTCTTTCAAAATCGGATTTGGATAAACTAAAACTTCTCTTATTGCCATATATTAAAACTCATAAGTATCAATCTTATTACAAGTAACGTCAGTGTGAATTTCTTTTGCTTTTTCATATAGAGCTGTAGTCCAGTCATCTTCTGCAATATTAATTGGAACAACTACTTCTAAAATCATAATATAAACTTTAGATTGGTGGCGACCAGTTACTTTTGTTTGTAAATCTATTATATTTATATCGTAATTAGATAAAATAGATGTTATTGCATGGACTATACCAGATTTATCTGCACCATAAACAGATATAGAATAATTATTTCCAGTATATTCAATGTCATTCTTTTTAAATTTAAATACATTCGGTATAAATCTTGAAGATTTAAACATCTCTTGCACTTGGTGTTCATAAAGATCTTTATCAGAAGTAACGATGAAAATCATAGAAAATATACCTTGAAGTAGAGTAGAGCTTGAATCAGCTAAATTAAATCCATTTTCAAATAAAACTTTTGTTGCTTCAGATACGAGACCTTTAGAATCTGTAGTTAAAAAAGAAAGAGCATAATAATTATTGTTATCCATATAACACCTATTGATAAGTAACTTTTTTATATTAAATAACTTAGAAATTATAAAGTCAATGGAATTTACGTATATGAAATTATAACGGATAAAATATAGCCCTACAATATCATGTAGGGCTATATATTTACTTGTTTTCTAATTTTTTTTGTTCAATAAAATTTTGTTTGCATTTATCAGAGCAAAAATAATAAATTTTATCATAGTATTTGACTTTATAGTCTGTAATTTCTTCAACGTAAGTTCCACAAACTGGATCTTGTATCATTTCTACTGGTTTATCATTACTACTGTTTTTTTCTTTTTGTTTAGAAAACTTCTTAAATATAGTAAGCACTAAAAAAATAACTACAAGTAAAATACCTATTTTTGCTATCATTGCCTTGCCTGTTTATTATAATTTTTTTGTTTATGGTTATTAAATCTTCTTTTACTATGATTTGTATTTCCTTTTTTCTCACATATAATACAAATTTGCTTAATTTGACCTTCACCAGATGAAATAGTCGTAATACCAGATATATTTTTTAATGCAATATGGATTTCTTTTCTAATCATAGTAGCCATAGGTTGAAGTTTTACACTTCTGCCAGTTTTTTTAACTTGTTCAGCTAAAGCAATAGCTTTTGCAATATGTTTTTCTACGGCACGTTGTCTATAAGAAGCAACATCAACTGCTACACTTAATTCTGAATTTTCGTCAAGTTTTATCATTTTATCCATTAAATATTGGATTGCATCTAATGTTTGGGCATGTTTGCCTATTAATAATTCAGTATAATCTGATTCAATATTTAAAATAATTTTGTTATTGTTTATCTCTATTGATATGTGGACATCATTAAAACCAGCTTTTTCAAGAGTGTCTGATAATATCATTCTTGATTTACGTTTAATATGTTCAATATCATTATATTTAATTTTTATTTTTGCATTTTTTTTACCTAATCCAAAAAGCCCCTTAGAACCTTCGTCAATAACTTCGTATTCAACGTATTCATCAGGTATATTTTGCTCCTTTAAGAACTGGGCTAAAATTAATTTTGGTGTATCTCCCTCAACTTCAAAAAATCTCATAATAATTAACCTCAAGACGCTTTCTTATTAACTATATACTGTTGAATAATTGAAAGAACATTATTCGTAAGCCAGTATATCACAAGACCAGATGGAAAGTTTAAAAATAGAAAAGTAAATATTATAGGCATTGCTAATAATATTTTTTGTTGCATCGGGTCTGCAGTGCTTGGTGTCATTTTTTGTTGTATAAACATCGTAACGCCCATTATAATTGGTGTTATATAGTAAGGATCTTTTGCTGATAGGTCAACAATCCAGCCAAAAAATGGTGCGTTTTTTAATTCTATAGAAAGAAGTAGTGCTTTGTAAAGAGCAAAAAATATTGGTATCTGTATTAATAACGGAAAACAACCACTCATAGGGTTTACGTTATATTTTTTATATAATTCCATAGTTGCAATATTTAACTTTTGAGGATCATTTTTAAATTTTTCTCTTAAAGCCATAACTTCTGGTTGAATTTTAGTCATTGCTTTCATTGATTTCATACCTTTTAACGTTAAAGGTAATGTTATAATTTTAACTAATATAGTAAGAAATATAATAGCAACACCATAATTATGCACTATACCATAAAAGAAAATCATTAACTGTAACATAGGTATAGCAAGAAAATAAAACCAACCAAAATCTATACTTGACTGTAATCCTAAGCCTAAGGATTTTAATCTATCATACTCTTTTGGTCCAACAAAAATATCTATTTCTGATACATTTCTATCATCTGGATTAACGGTAATAGATGTTTCTCCAATTGAAACTTCACCATTTTCTTCTGGTTTAATTATACCTTTATTGAAATTTTTAGATGCAGCTGCAAAAAGAAAGTATTTTGAAGTATAACCAACGTATAGAGGGTTGCTTAACTCTTCTGTTGTATCTTCGTTATATTCAACTTGTTCTGTAGCTTTATTATTGCTAATAATAGCTCCTTCAAATATGTATGCACTATCTTCAAAACCTTCGCCAAGTTTTGGACCAATTTTTACTTGAAGAGGTATATTTAATGTAACGTTACCAGAATTTGTAACTTGGATTTTAGATTTTATAAGATAAGAATTATTTGGAATAATATACTCTTTAGATACAATAATATCACCAGATTTTGCAGTGAAAATAATGTTTTTTCCATTCTCGCTATCTGTAACAACCATATCGTAACCATTTGCAATAGGAGTAACAAAACGCATATAGTTTATATTACCACCTTTATTAAAAGTTACTGGGTCGTTATCAACATCTTTCCAACCAAAAATAGAGGCTTTTCTAATATCTCCAGTATTTTTATCAAAAAATACTTCAATTAACTCATTTTTAAAAGATACTGGTTCTGCTAAAGTAATACTTTTTTCTTCTACTGGCGTTGCAACAGTAGTAGAAGCATGTTCTTTCGTTTGATTTGTAGCAGATGCCACTTGATTATTGTTTATATTATCAGTAGTATTACTGTCTATGTGGCTTGGGTCTTTAGGTGGAACAGGTGTAAAAAACATCTGCCAACCAATAATTATAAGAAAACTAATCGCAATTGCAAGAACCGTTTTTTTATCCATTTAATAACCTTCTTTTTATAAAATATCTATTTAACTGGGTCGTATCCACCTTTGCAAAAAGGGTTACAACGTATTATTCTCCATGCTGTTAAAAGAAATCCTTTAATAAATCCTTTCTTTTGGAAAGCATCTATAGCATAAGACGAGCAAGTAGGGTAAAACCTACAGTTATTGCCAAGATATGGAGATAAAAATAACTTATATATTTTTATCAGCCCTATGGCTAAGTTTTTTGGAAGCAACAGACGTAAATAGTGAGATAATTTCTTTACGAATTTCATTAAAGTCTGCCTCAATAGATTGTGGTAGAGAACGAACTAAAAGGTATAGCCCAACAGGAAGAATATTTTTGTTACACCTATAAACTTCCCTTAATCTACGTTTTAATTTATTCCTTTTAACTGCAAGAGAACTAACTTTTTTACTAACAGTAAAGCCTATTTTTCTATTTAATAAAGTATTATCATATTTATAATACAGTATAAAATATTTACCAAAAAGTCGTTTTCCGGAATATACGGCCTCAAAATCGGAGCGAGATTGAAGCCTTTCATTCCGTGAAAAACCATTTGGTTTATACGGCAAGGCGTTTACGTCCTTTAGCACGTCTTCTTTTAAGGACAAGCCTACCGCCCCTTGTTGACATACGGGCACGAAAACCGTGTTTACGGACTTTTTTCAAATTGGTTCGCTTTGCTAAAGTAAGCTGAGCCATTATATCCTCCGATTAAATTCAATGAACGATAATTCTATTGATTTATATTATATTTGTCAACTTAAAAATAATCAATTTATAAATTATATAAATTCAGATAAATATTATAACAGATGAATTATTTTTTTACACCATAAAAATATATAGTTAATAGATTTATGTCTAAATAACCTTAAGAGATTAAATCGTCTTGATAGAGATGTCAATACTATCATCACAAAAAGTGAAAGAGCGAAATTGTTTGTATCATTTATTAAAAGATAAATATATTTTTTATAATAAATATATATAACTATTTGATAATAAGGAATAAAGTTTATAAATGCAAGATGATGATTAACTCGTAAATATTTTTATGTAATTATTTATATAATGTGAATATTATGTTTATTAATGAGGTTGATTATGGATAAGAAGTATTGCGTTAAAATAGGTAGTAAACATATTGAAAAAACTAAAGAAGAATTAAAAATTGATTTAAAAAATTTCTATGATAGTAAGGGTAAATATATAAGTGATAGTGAGCTTGAAAAATGCACTAATTTAATGATATATCTTTTAGACGATGATGTATCGTTAGAAAATGTAATTAATAAGAAAAAAAGCCACTCATAAAGAGTGGCTTAATTATTTTAAAATTTTAAACCGTTTGAACGGGGGCTTTATTCTTTTACGTTAGGCAACCCGTTGCATATGAACGTATTTACTTATTATTAGTTATAAGTTTCGTTAATGCAATTATATCTTCTGATGGATAACTCGTTATAAGTTCTTCAGTTCTTTCCATTTGTTCTAAATTGCCTATAACTTTATTAAGTTCCTTGCTTGCTTCATGAAACAAGATACCTTTAAAATCTGCAGAAGATTTATTTAACTCTGCCGATAACAATCTAATATCGTAAATATCTTTAAAAGGTTCTTTAATTTCTTCACCTTTTATTCGCTCCAATTTTTTATATGCTGCCTTACGTTGAGACTCCCCCATGTTTGCATCTATATGTGCAACCTTTGATATATTATCCATGGGTTTGCTCCTTCATTAATAATACAAAAAATTTCGTATTAAAATTTTTTGTTAACCGTGTTTCATTCCTCGTAATGACAAGAAAATCAAGTCATTGCGAGACGATTTTAATCGTCGTGGCAATCTAGTCTTTTATGGACTGCCACGTCGCTTTGCTCCTCGCAGTGACGGTTAGTGTTACTAGCGAGAAACCTTTTAAGGTTTCTTGGCAATCCACAAATTATACAAAAAATTTCGTCCTAAAATTTTTTGTTAACCGTTTCGCAAAAGCGTGGTTTTGCTCCACTTACGAAAAAACATTCGTTTTTTCGGTGCAATTTCTGTCCTGAAATTGTTACATTTCGGTTAAAATTTCGTTCTAAAATTTTTTTATTATTAATTTTTTCAATCAACTAAATTTTTTATAAAAGGGA
This sequence comes from Mucispirillaceae bacterium, assembly GCA_045538075.1. GTDB lineage: Bacteria > Chrysiogenota > Deferribacteres > Deferribacterales > Mucispirillaceae > JAZSQT01. The sequence continues at coordinate 406 of JAZSQT010000180.1, read as the reverse complement.
AAAGGTTACTTTTCCCTTTTTAATATTGCTAACTAATTAATAGCAAAACTACTTATCTTAAAAGTTGAGCAGCATAAGTTGGCAATTGGTTAGCTTGAGCAAGCATTGCAGTAGCTGATTGTAAAAGCACTTGGCGAGCTACTAAATCTGCACTTGCTTGAGCTACGTCTAAATCTCTAATACGAGATTCTGAAGCTACTAAGTTTTCTCTTGTAGTGTTCAAGTTTTGAATAGTGTATTCAAGTCTATTCATTTGAGCACCAGTAATAGCCCTTGATTTAGATATTTTTTCTAATGCTTGGTCAAGTTTAGTAATTGATTTTTGTGCGTTATCAAATGTAACAACGTTTACATCTTCAATTTCTAATGATTTAGTATCAAGCTGAGCTATAGATATATCTAATAC
>JAZSQT010000136.1:0-6159 GCA_045538075.1 Mucispirillaceae bacterium | reverse complement strand
CCGAGCGTAAGCGAGTTAACGACCTTATTGAATAAATATATGGAATGCTTTTACTTCTGGAGAAAAAATTGTGTTCTTTAGGAAAGTTAATATTGAAATAACCTTTACACCGAAACAAGTATATAAATATAGAAATTTTTTATATTATTTTGTGGATTGCCACGAAAAACTGATGTTTTTCTCGCTAGTGACTTTAAAAAGGTTAATGACTTTAAAACAGTCATTACGAGGAGTGAAGCGACGAAGTAATCCAGTAAAAACGGTTAATAAAAATTAGGACGAAATTTTTTGTATAATATGTGGATTGCCACGAAAAACTGACGTTTTTCTCGCAATGACTTTAAAACAGTCATTACGAGGAGTGAAGCGACGAAGTAATCCAGAAAAAAAGGTTGATAAAAAATAGGACTAAATTTTTTGTATAATATGTGGATTGCCACGACGATTAAAATCGTCTCGCAATGACGTATAAACAGTCATTACGAGGAGTGAAGCGACGAAGTAATCCAGAAAAACGGTTGATAAAAAATTAGGACTAAATTTTTTGTATAGTTTATGGATTGCCACGAAAAACTGGCGTATTTCTCGCAATGACTTTAAAACAGTTAATGACGTAAAAACAGTCATTACGAGTAGCAAAGCGACGAAGTAATCCAGTAAAAATTACATTATTTTTGATTTAGCTTAATATTAAATTAATTTATTTGAACACTACTTATAAATAAATAAAGGCTGGTTTAAACCAGCCTTTTATAAATCATTAGATTATCTAACTTTTACACTAACAATCTCTTTACCATTTGGATCAACAGTATGCACTGCACAAGCGATACAAGGGTCAAAAGAGTGAATAGTTCTAATCACTTCAAGAGGTTTTTCTGGTTCTAATACTCTTGAAGTCATAAGTGCTTGTTCGTAAGGTCCTTGAACGCCTTTTTCATCACGTGGACCTGCGTCCCATGTTGATGGAACAACTGCACTATAGTTGCTAATAACTTTATCTTTAATTTTAATCCAGTGAGAAAGCATTCCACGTGGAGCTTCATTAAAGCCTACACCTTCACATTCTCCCATTGGAGTTTCAACATTATTAACGTATTCATGGTCGCCTTTTGCATAGTTATCAAGGAATGTTTCAAGACAAGTATAAGCACTATCAACCATTACTAATGCTCTAACTGCCCTTGCTGCATTACGTCCCATTGTTGAGTTAAGGTGATTTAAAGTAAGTCCTAACTTACTTGTTACCATATCAACGTATTTTTTAACACTTTCATTACCAGCCATATAAGCAGCAAGAATTTGAGAAACTGGACCTGTTTGCATAACTAAACCATTGAAACGTGGTGATTTTGCCCAAGAATATTTACCCTTATCCTCAAAACCAGTATAATTTGGAGTTTGAGCTCCATCAAATGGATGAAGTGGGCCATCTTCTTTATACCAAGAGTGGAGTGAAGATTCTGTAATACCTTTACGTAATTCTTCGTCTTTCCAAGAAGTTACTTCACGGAATTTACCATCAATAATAATTCCACCTTGAACTAAAAATTTAGATGATTTAGCGTCCATAGGAACATCTGGTGCTGCAATATAGTTATTTACACAACTTCCAAGATTAAACCATTCTTTATAAGCTCCACCAATAGCTAAAACATCTGGAATATAAACTTCTCTAACGAAAGCTGCTACTTCGTCTAAAAGTTGTCTAATCCAAGCTATTCTTTCCATATTGAGAGCTGCTATACTATCCATATCTATTGCAGTAGAAACACCACCAACACATAAATTTTGGATATGTGGGTTTTTACTACCAATAATTGCTACTGCTTGAGCAATTTTTCTTTGATACTCAAGAGCTTGTAAATAGTGAGCAAAGCCTATTAAATTAACTTCTGGAGTTAATCTCATATCTGGGTGTCCCCAGTAGCCAGAACTATAAATTCCAAGATTACCTGTGCCAACAAAGGCTTTAAGTTTATCTTGAGCATTTTTCATTTCGTTTACTGAATTTGATGACCAGTTAGATAAACTTTGAGCTATCATACCAGCTTTATTTGGATCTGCTTTAAGTGCAGAAACAATATCTACCCAGTCTAATGCAGTAAGATGATAGAAATGAACTATATAGTCTTGTAAACATTGCATAGTCATAACTAAATTTCTCATCATTTGAGCATTAACTGGAACTTCAACATTATAAGCATCTTCAACTGTTCTAATTGAACATAATGCGTGAGTTGTTGTGCATACTCCACAAAAACGTTGTGTCATAGCCCAAGCACTGCGAGGGTCTTTACCACGCATAATAGTTTCTATTCCTCTGAATGCTTGAGCAGATGACCAAGCATTAGTAACTTTTGTTCCACTTACTTCTACATCTATCCGTAAATGTCCCTCTATCCTTGTAATTGGATCAACTGTAATCCTTGCCATGTTATTTATTCTCCTATTATTTTAACTTTCATTAATTACTTTTTGCCATGATTAGCTAAATTTGGTAATAATGGTAAAAGTTTAACTAATACGATATAACCTAAAACTTCAATACCTATCATACCTAAACTAATCATAAATTCATTTATACTTGGGAAATATTGAGCCCATTCGTCTCCTGGATTGAAGCCAACTATATATACTCCAAAACGATACATTGCTCCACCTAAAAGAAGAAGCACACCAGAAAGGAATATACCACTTTGACTTTTACCGTAATCAGTAGCAAAAATTATATACCCAGGAATAACGAGCAATATAATTTCAAGCCAAAAATAAAGGGCAAGACCTGTGAAACTAAAAGCATGTCCCCAAGCTCCAGATATTGTTATACTAATAAATCTAACAATAATCCAAAAAGCAATTACGTATGGTATAACTCTTGCAAGAGATACAATTTCTTTCTCAAAAGGTCTTTTTAACTGTCTTGTAGAAAGAACTGTTTCAAAAGCCATTATACTAAAGCCCATAAGCACTGCATTACCTAAGAATAATAAAGGTAAAAACATAGTTTGCCATAAATCATGGAGCTTATATCCCATAGTAATATATAACGAACCTAATGAAGATTGGTGCATTGTAGGTAATGTAACACCTAAAGCAATTATAAAAATAAGAGCTTTATCCAAACTGTTGTATGCTGCTTTAGAAAATTTAGCAAGGCGAGGCCATTTATCGCCAAGCTCTGCAAATCTTTCAAATACTGCTGGGATAAATTCTATAATAAGCACTACACAGTATGCCATAATACAAAGAGCAACTTCAAAAAGCACAGAATTTGGATTCATTCTTTCTGGAATAAAAAAGCCGTATGAGTTCCAATAGCGACCAATATCAACCATAATTGATAAACCAGCTAAACAATATCCAAACATACTTGCCAATACTGCAGAGCGTATCATTGAATGGTATTTAAACTTGTTCATAATATATACGGTAATTGCCATAACGTAACCACCACAAGCAATGGCAGACCCAACAGCAACATCGTATGCAAGCCATATACCCCATGGATAACCGTTTGATAAGTTTGATACAGCTCCTATACCCTCAACGTATCTATAAGCCATTAATATTACACCAATAACAACGATTGCAAGGACTACAAAAAATGTAGGAGTAAATATTGGTGCCTTGTGAACGGCGTATTCTTTATGATTACTCATTATTTACCCTCCTCGTCGTGGTTGTGATGTTTTTTATTGTTACGGTAACCAACTATTGCAAGAGCAGTATATAATGCAATAGGTGCTATACCCCATTTATAAAGAGTATGTTGCAAACCTTCAGAATCTTCTGCATAAGAATAATCTGCAATTTTATCTGTTGCAAAACCTAAATCTTTAAAATCAACGGCAGCAAGATATAATTCACCAGTTCCACCGTATATAGTTTCACCTAATACAGTATCGTTAAAATATTTGCCTGGATTTTCTGCAATACGTTTTTTTGCTTCAGCTAAATTGTCTGAACGCTTTCCGTAAACTACTGCACCAGTAGGACAAACTGCAGTGCAAGCAGTATTTTTCATTTCGTTAAATTTTGCTCCGTTTTGACCTAATGTTGACCAACACATATCGCATTTAACGATTTTAGGCACAGCCCTATGCCATTCAAAAGCTGGAACATTGAAAGGACAAACCATTTGACAATATCTACAACCTATACATCTATTTGCATTATAAGTAACAACACCACTATCTGGTTGTTTTTCTAATGCACTAACTGGACAAGCAGATACACAACCTGGTTTGTTACAGTGCATACAGTTACGTTTAATAAAATTAGGTGTGCCTTTATCGTCAACGTATTTTTGGATAACAGTCCTAAAACGATAATCTGTAATTTCTGTATTAAGCCAAGGGCTTTCTGGAGTAAATTCATCTTCTGGAGCAAGTTTTGGAAGTAAATCTTCTTTTTGTATAAAATTTTGCTCCTCTACTGGCAAATACTCACTAACGTATTTAGATTTATTTACAAAATTTGTGTTATAACAAGCTACAACACAAGATTGGCAACCGATACATTTAGTTGAATCATAAAACTTAGCCATAGTATTTGGGCTAACTTCTTTTGGAGCAGCAGCTTCAGATTCAGCAACTAAAGCTCCAGTAGCACAAGCACCAGTTGCTCCCATTGCAGCAAGTTTTAAAAAATCACGCCTATTTGTTTTCATCCTCTGGCTCCTTCGGCAGTTTAGCCGCATACATTACTCCGGCGCCGGCAGCAAGGCCTACAGCAGCACCAACAAAAACTGTTTGAGTAGATGTAGCGCCTTTTCCTAAACCTTCAGGAGAAGAAGTTGGCACATTTGCATTAGGCGTTGGTTGAGCAACTTTCGCAAGAGAGAAAAGACTATCTTTAAATAACACGTGTCCTTCAGTGCAACCTATACAAGGACAACCAGTTCCGATAGGCCAAGCAGCTCCATCGTTAAACTTGATTATTGAACAGTTTGCATAAGTTTCTGGACCTTTACAACCCATATGATATAAACAATATCCAAGTTTATGCTCTTCGCTACCAAATTCTCTAACGAAACGACCAGCATCAAAATGAGCACGACGCTCGCAATGTTCGTGAATAAGGCGACCGTAAGCAAATAAAGGTCTATTTTGGTTATCAAGTTCTGGTAATGCGTTAAAAGTGATAAGATATAATATTACACTTAAAAGATTATATGGGTTTGGTGGACAGCCAGGAAGATTGATATAAGGTTTTCCTTCTGGCATAAATTCTGGAGCTCCAAATGCTTGAGTAGGGTTTGGATCAATTGCAACGATACCACCATTTGTAGCACAAGCACCTAAATTTACAACGTAAGCTGCACTTTCTGCACATCTTTTAAAAGATTCTATTGCAGTTTTTCCACCTATTTGACAACATACGCCATTATCTAACTTTGGAATAGAACCTTCTACAACAAGGATATATTTTCCAGCATGTTTTTTGATAGCATTATCAAGGCTTTCTTCTGCTTGATGACCAGCTCCAGCCATTAAAGTTTCTTGATATTCAAGATTGATAAGATCAAGTATAACTTCGGCTACACTTGGATGATTTGCTCTTAAAAGAGCTTCCGAACAACCAGTACACTCTTGAAAATGTAACCAAATTACTGGTGGACGATTATCTGGATTTTCTGCTGCTGCTACAACTTTATCTGCCATAGCAAGAGGCAATCCCATAACTGCTGTTGCAGTAGTAACTGCTTTCATGAAATCACGCCGTGAAACACCGGCTGAAAACATGTTTCGTTCAATCATACAAACCCCCTTAGTGCGTTTGCACAAGTATAAATTCCTTTTATTTAACTCCTAAGAGTCTCAATATATTTCGTCACGATTTAACGTGAAAATCCCCTATTTAATAAAACTAAAAAATATATATAATATAACGTGTATTTGGTGTTTGTAATTTAAACGTAAAACATACTATTAAATATCACATTGCAAAAAAATAAAATGCAATACTCAACAATCACAAAACTATATTTAACATTTTTTTTAAAATAAAACAACAAATTTCAACAGTATATTAAAATTTAGTTGCTAAAATCATACAAAAATAGTATTATTTAAAATAAATTCAAGACGAAACAAGAAAACTCAATACTTTTACGATATATTGATACATACGAAATATTAACTAATAGAATAGTTA
>JAZSQT010000150.1:0-1689 GCA_045538075.1 Mucispirillaceae bacterium | reverse complement strand
TTGAAATCTTTGTAACCTTGCTAAAAAAGCAAATAAAGTTATAAAAATTAGCTGTGGATTACCTATAACTATTAAAGGTTAATTTAAAATGAAGAAGAATATCCTAATACTACGTCATGGAAAAACAAAAGCAAATTTACGAAAAGAATATACTGGCAGAATAGATTATAGTTTGTGTGATGAAGGAATATTTGAATTAAAAAAAATACATAATTTACTTGTATCTCAATTTGCTCAGCCTCAAGTGATATTTTCAAGCCCAATGAAAAGATGTATTGAAACTTCAAAAATATATTATCCAAACCATAAACCAATACTCATTAATAATCTTAGAGAAATTAATTTTGGTATATTTGAAGGAAAAACTTACGATGAATTAATTCATTTAAAAGAATTTCAAAATTTTGTTGAAAGTAGTTGGCAAAGTAAAATACCAAATGGAGAACAACCAGCAGATTTTTCTGAAAGATGTTTTAAAGGCTTTAATGAAGTTATAGAATATATGATAAAAATAGATTTAGATTATACTGTAATAATTTGTCATGGTGGCGTTATAATGTCGCTACTATACCAAATATCAACTGATGGTAAAGATTTTTATGATTATTACGTTGAAAATGGTAAAGGTTATTTTATTGAATATGATACTGATTCAAAAAAAGCAGAAATAATAGAAAAAATATAAGAGTTATAAATGGATATTTTAAGTAAATTAGATAAGATTAAGCCTTTAGATAATGATGCTATTAAATTGGCAGAAGAAAGGCAAAATAATTTATATAAACCAATTGGAAGTCTCGGTGTTCTTGAGGATATCAGTATAAGATTAGCTGGAATTACTGGAAATATTTATAATAATATTAATAAAAAAATATTATTTCTTTTTGGTGCAGATAATGGGATTTATGAAGAAAATATATCTGGCTCTCCTCAAGAATTTACTAAACACTTGATTGAATCTTATGCAGATAATTTAAATTGTGCAATTAATGTAATATGTAAAAGTTATAATGTAGATTTAAAAATAATTAATATGGGTGTTAAGGATTGTAATCATTCTTTAATAGATAATCATAATTTAATGAATGGCACTTTTAATTTTTTAAAACGTAAAGCTATACCAGAAGATATAGTATTAAAAGCTATTAATATTGGTGCAGAGTATTCTAAATATGCAAAAGATAACGGTTACAATATTATAGGCAATGGTGAAGTAGGAATGGCTAATACGACTACTGCAACAGCTTGTATTTTGGCCTCCTTAGGATATAAAGAAGTTGAAAGTTTTGTTGGTAGAGGTGCTGGTTTATCTGATGAAGCATATATTAAGAAAAAAAGAGTTATAGAAGAAGCATTAAATATTTATAATTTAGATAAGAATAATTCTATTGAAATAATATCATCTGTTGGTGGGTTAGATATTGCTGGAATGGTTGGATTATATCTTGGAGCAGCATATTATAGAATACCAATAATCATTGATGGGTTAATTTCTGTTGCAGCTGCTTTATTAGCTTATAGAATTTCTCCATTAACAAAAAATTTTATGATTCCATCTCATTTATCAGAAGAGCCAGCATATAATATAGCTATCAATGAGATAGGTTTAACTCCAATGTTACACTTAAATATGAGATTAGGTGAAGGTAGTGGTTGTCCTATAGCAATGAATATAGTAGAAACTTCATG
>JAZSQT010000101.1:0-8939 GCA_045538075.1 Mucispirillaceae bacterium | reverse complement strand
ATAAAAAATTTATTTTTTTATTGAAATAGAAGTATTTTTATTATAAAAATGCCTTTAGATTAATATAAATTCGGAGATATTATTATGAAAAAAATCTTATTAATAGCTATTTCTTTAATGCTTTTTGCTTGCTCTCAAAATGCAAATAAAAAAGAAGGCGTAGTTGCCTCAAATCAAAATGCACCAGTTGCAAAAGAGGGTAGTGCAGAGAGTAAAAATAATGCTACAGAATCAGTATCATTAGATCCAGATAAATTGTCTAAAGACGTAGCAGAAATTTATTCTGGTATAGTTATTTCTGTTGTTAATAAAAAAGATAATACAAGTAAAGAAATATCTATCCCTTTTACACAAAGAACAGCTATAGAAGGAACTCCTTTATCAATTGAAGTATTAAGTTATTTTCCATTTTTCAAGATGGTTGATAATGGAGGATATGCAAATGTTTCTATGGACGAAGAAAATCCTGGCTCAAAAGTAAAAATATATAAAGACGGGAAAGAAATTTTTAATGGTTGGCTGTTTCAAAATTTTCCTGGTATGCACGGTTTAGAAGATGCTGATTACGATATAGTAATGGTAAAATCAATTAAAAAATAAGTTTAGGGAGCTTTTATGCTCCCATTATTTTTTTATAGATAATCTTTTAATTTAGTGGTATTATTTAGTATAAATTTTTTATTAAATCAATTTTGGTATATTTATGGATAATTCAAAAGAAATTTTAAAAAAAGCTCTTTCAGAAGTAGTTGTTTTATACGTTGAAGATGAGGACGAAGTTAGAGAACTTGCTAATATGTATTTAAAAAGGCATATTCCAAACTTATTAGTAGCAGGCAGTGGAGAAGAAGCATTATCTATATCTGAAGGTAAATTAATAGATATTTTAGTTACTGATATAAATATGAAAAGTATTGATGGCGCTGAACTTGCCATTAGAATTAAAGAAAATAATCCGTCTTGCTACGTTATCTTTTCTACTGCATATTCAAATTCTGATAGGCTTATGCAAGCTATAGATATTAAAGTTGATAAATATATGGTAAAACCAGTTGACTGGAAAGAACTTGTTAATACTATATCAAGCTATGCTGAACAAATGTTTATGGTTAATCATATAGGCGATGAAACTGAACCATCATCAAGTATAATGAGTGGTGATGTTTATGTTTCACTAAAAGAAGCTCTTACTAAAATTGAAAATAGTATATCACTACTGTCTAATGGTGGATTACCAGAAGAATATATTAAAGTATTGATAGATTTAGAAAAAGCTCGTGAATATATAGATAGTGTTCTTGAAGATAATTTTTAATAAAAAATATTATTTTCTATAGGATAATACTCTCTTAACCAAATATCAGCTTCCCTATAGAACGGACAAATTTTGTATAGTCTATCATAAAATTTTTTAGAGTGGTTCATTATTTCTGTATGGACTAATTCATGTAATATTACTGCTTCAATTACCTTAATTGGTGCAAGTATGAGCTTAGTGCTTAATGTTATATCTTTCTTGCTGGAGCAACTACCCCAACGTTTTTTATTATTTCTTACAGTAACTTTATTATAAGTAATATTATGTATAGTTGATAGTTTATTAAGTTTTACTGGTAACAAAAAATTTGCTTCATTTTTATAAAATTTCAATAGGTTTTCTTTATTATTTAAATTATAACCTGCATATATAACTTTATTTTCTTTATCTATTTTTGTATAACGACCCATTGAAGAATTTTTTTTAAAAGTATATATTTCACCTAAATACAATATATTATCATTATTTAAAATTATACGATTTTTTGTTCTTTTTTGAATAAGTGATAATTTTTTTAATATCCACTCTTTTTTTAGATTAATTAAGGATATAACATCTTTTTCTGTGTAGTATATAGGAGCTAATACTTTTATTTCTCCTGTAGGATATATATTGATTTGAGCAGATTTACGATTTTTATAAAATATGCTATATTGTATTTCCATATATCATTTATATATAGATTTTATTTTTTATACAAGGAGTATGATTTGTTTTTACCTATTACAAAAAAAGAAATGGATAACTTAGGCTGGAAACAAGCAGATATTATAATTGTTTCTGGAGACGCATATATTGATTCTCCTTTTTCTGGTGAAGCAGTTATTGGAAAATATCTTTCGTCAAAAGGCTTTAAAGTAGCAATTATTCCTCAACCAGATATTAATAGTCCAAAAGATATTTGTAGATTTGGCGAACCGAAACTTTTTTGGGGCGTAACAGGTGGTTGTGTAGATTCTCTTGTTGCAAATTATACTCCATTAGGTAAACCTCGTAAAAATTGTGATTTTACAGCTGGTGGAATTAACAATAGGCGACCAGATAGAGCAACAATTGTCTATACTGGTTTGATTAGAAGATATTATAAAAATACTGTGCCTATTGTTTTAGGTGGTATAGAGGCAAGTTTACGCCGAGTAGCCCATTACGACTTTAAAACAGATAAAATAAGGCGAAGTATTCTTTTTGATAGTAAAGCAGATATTATTTGTTATGGCATGGCAGAAACTTCAGCTTTAGAATTAGCGAATGCTTTAAAAAATAATGAAAATTACAAAAATATTCGTGGTATATGTTATATTTCTAAAGATTTACCAGATAATATTATTGAACTTCCAAGCTATGAAGAAGTTTCCAATGATAAATTATTATTTCATAAAATGTTTAAAACTTTTTATAATAATTTTGATGTTGTAACTGGAAAAAAACTTGCTCAAAAGGTTGGTGATAGATATTTGATACAAAATGAACCACCAATTATTGATTCTAATATTCTTGACGAAGTTAATTGCCTTGATTATGAGAGAAAGTCTCACCCAGCTCAAATTGGTGAAGTAAGGGCTGTAGCAACTATTAAAAACTCTATTATTAGCCACATTGGTTGTTATGGTAGTTGTTCTTTTTGTGCAATAACAGTTCATCAAGGCAGAAAAGTAGTATCAAGAAGTGAAAATTCTATTTTAAAAGAGATAGAAAATATGACTAAATCTAAAGATTTTAATGGTATAATTTCTGATATTGGTGGGCCTACTGGAAATATGTATAAATCAGAATGCTTAAAAATGATAAAAAAAGGAGCTTGCACTCATAAATATTGCTCATATCCAAAAGTATGCTCATCAATGAATTTAAGTCATAAACCATTAATAGATTTGCTTAATAAAGCCTCAAAAATCAAGGGAGTAAAAAAAGTTTTTGCTTCAAGTGGTATTAGATGTGATATTGTTTATGCTGATAAAAATTACGGCGAAGAATATATAAAAACTATTGCCTATAATCATGTATCAGGACAATTAAAACTTGCTCCAGAAAGTGATGATAAAACTACATTAGAACAGATGAAAAAGCCAGATAATTTATCAATGATAGATTTTATAAAAAAATATAAAGAATATTCTAAAAAAGCTGGTAAAAACCAATTTGTTACTTGTTATTTTATGGCAGCTCACCCAGGAAGCACCAATAAATCAATGGAAAATAGCAAATTATTTGCAGAAAAATATCTTTCAGCATTACCAGAACAAGTGCAAATTTTTACACCAACACCTTCTACTTGGTCAACTTGTGCATATTATACTGGTTTAGATGAAAATTTAAATAAAGTTTTTTGTGAAAAATCTATAAAAGGTAAAGAAATTCAAAAAAATATACTTTTAGTAAAAAAATATCATAAAAATAGAAAAAAATAAGCCTCATATGAGGCTTTTAAATTATTTTTTAGTAATTGTTTTAATTTGAACTAAAGTTTTTGGCACATCACTATCAAATGGACCACCAAAAGAAGTAGGTATCTGACCAATTTCATCAACTACTTCCATTCCACCAGTAACTTTTCCAAAAACTGCATAACCATATCCGTCAATAGTTTCATCTCTAAAGTCTAAAAATTCATTATCTACTAAATTAATAAAAAATTGACTAGTTGCAGAATTTGGATCCATAGTTCTTGCCATAGCAATAGTGCCACGTTCATTAGATAAGCCATTATTTGATTCTATCTCTATTGGAGCATTACCTTCAATATGTTCAAAATCTTCATTAAATCCTCCACCTTGAATCATAAAATCTTTAATAACACGGTGAAAAATTAAACCATCAAAAAAGTTATTATCAATATAATTTATAAAATTTTCAACAGTAATAGGGGCTTTGTCTGGATATAATTCAAGATTAATATTACCCATATTAGTTTCAATAGTAATTTCTATAATATTTGACTTTTTATTTTTAGACATTATCAAACCCTTTAATTATTTAATAACTTTTATACTTTTAATAATTATATTTTCTACTGGAACATCTTGATGAAAACCTTTGTTACCAGTTTTTACATTAGCAATTTTATCAACTACGTCCATACCTTTAGTAACTTTTCCAAATACAGCGTATCCCCAACCAGCAGTAGTTTGAGCTTTATAATTTAAAAAAGAGTTGTCTTTATGGTTGATAAAAAACTGGCTTGTAGCTGAATGAGGGTCATTAGTTCTTGCCATAGCAATAGTGCCTCTATCATTTTTTAAACCATTATACGCTTCATTTGCAATAGGTGCGTTAGTTGGTTTTTGATTCATGTCTTGAGTAAAACCACCACCTTGAATCATAAAATCTTTAATAACACGATGAAAAATTGTGCCATTATAAAAACCACTATTTACGTATTTTAAAAAGTTTTCAACAGTTTTAGGTGCTTTATCTTGGTATAATTCAAGCTCAATATTTCCAGCACTTGTTTCCATAAGCACCTTAACTGGTGCAGCAATAGCAACATTAGAAAAAAGTAGCAATGCTATAAATGTCAATAAAATTCTTTTCATTTTTAACTCCAAAAAATTGAATAATTTTAATAAAAAAGGATACAATTACTTTTATTGTATTACAATAGTAAATATTAAATATTATAAATTTATCCCGTATAATAATGCTTTATAGTTTATTTTTTCATAGTTTTTCAATATATTAATAGAGTTATCAATCTTAAATATATTTTTAAATTTATGTATCATTTTGCCTAATAGAATAGAATTTGCGTAAAAATAATTGCCAAATTTATTATAAGCAATATTTTTTGCATCTATTATATAAATTTCTGATGATATTTTATCTATATTTTCAACTCCATTCGTAATAATTATGCCATTTTCAGATAAATAATGGATATTATTTATAATTTCTGAGTAATCAGTAGATAAAATTAAATCGGCAGTGCCACTTGCAATAGATGAAGAATGACTATTGTTTATATTTAAAAACGAATTAATGCTTCCTCCTCTTACTGATAATCCATGATTTTCGCTTGATAATGCGTTATATCCTAACTTTGAAGCAAGATAACCAATAGTATAATTTAATGTCATAACTCCTTGCCCACCTTTACCACATACAACAATACGCATTACTAAATCTCCTTTAAAATATTAGTAGGGCATACTTGAACACAACTCATACAACCGTTACAGCTATCTTTATCAATTTCAACAGTTTCTCCATTGTAGGTAATTGCAGGGCATTGTAATACTTCGTAACACATACCACAATTTGAACAACCTTTATCAACAAATGGAATTTTTCCTAAATGCAACTTACTTTCAGTAACACATTCTTTACGAAAAATAATTACTGCAGGAGTATTATTATTTTCTGCATAATTAACTGCATTTTTTACTATTTCTATTGATTTGTTAATATCGTATGGGTCTGCTACCTCAATAAAATCAATATTAAAACTTTTGCATATATTTTCTATTTTGATATCAGATAGTTGATGGGCTACTGGTTGAAAACCAGTCATAGCAGTCGTTTTATTATCAAGAATGGCAACAACAATAGGTGCATTATTTATTTTTGCATTTAACAATGGTGTTAAACCACTATGGAAAAAAGTAGAATCTCCAATAGTGCATACTACAGTTTTTTGTGGATTTTCTCTCTTTAAACTTTCAGCAAAAGAAATTGATGCACCCATACAAATACATGTATCAACTGCTTTCATATTTACACCTAAAGTATAACAACCTATATCACTTGGAAATATTGCAGAAGCAGTAGCTTGTTTTATTGCAAAAAATGCACTTCTATGACCACAGCCTACACATAAATAAGGCTTAGTGTTATTTACTTTTAAATTTTTTATCTCTTTATTGTTATTAAGTCCTAAGAAATTATTCAAAATCTCAATACAAGTATCAATCGTAAATTCGCCAGAGAAGTTAGTATTACCAGTATTTTTGCCAAAAACTTTTTTTCTATTATTAAAAGTATTCTCAAGAAGTGGCATACTTTCTTCTAAAATTAATATTTTTTCGTAAGAGTTTTCTATTCTTTCTATTAAATTTTGGCTAATAGGGTGCGGCATATCAATTTTTATAAAATCAATATTATCATACATATCTTGAATATCTTGAAAAACAGATGCTGGATAACCACTTGCAACAACAACGTATTTATTTTTTACATTAAAATTAAAGTCATCATAAAAATCTGTAGCAATATTATCTAATTTTTTAATTAATTCTTTATGAAGTTCTGCTCTATATTTTGGTGTTGCAGCCCATCTGTTTATATCTTTTACAAAAAAACGTTTTTTGACACACGTTTCAATATTTTCTATTTCAAAAGTTTGTCTGCTATGACAAATTCTCATAGTTGGACGTATCATAATAGGAATTTTATATTTTTTAGAAATTTCAACGGCCTTTTTAGTTAAATAATATAAATCTTTTGCTGATGATGGGTCTAAAACTGGAATTTTTGCTGCGTATGCGTAAAGCCTACTATCTTGTTCTGTTTGAGAGCTATATGGCCCCGTATCATCGGCAGAAATTATAACTAAAGCACCATTTATTCCAGTATATGCAATAGAAAAAAGAGAATCTGAAGCTACATTTAATCCAACTTGCTTCATAGCACAAGCAGAAATGTTTCCAGATATTGCAGCTGCTGCTGAAAGTTCAAAAGCAACTTTTTCGTTAATAGACCACTGAGTATAACATTCTTTAGATATATCTTTAAGATATGGTAAAATTTCGCTAATAGGCGAACCAGGATATGAATAAAATGATGATACTCCCATAGATTTTAACGCATTTGCAATAAGTTCATTACCAAGATAAAACTCTTTACTCATAATAAATCCTTAAATAATAAAAAAACCGTAAGTTTTATTCTTACGGTTTTTTACTTATTTTACAGCTTTTTTGCAATATTAATTATTACATTTTTGACAAATTCCTATTAAATACATTGAATGGTCTGTTAATTGATAATTATATCGTTTTGCTATTTCAATTTGCATCTCTTCAAGAGAATTATCAGTAAACTCAATATTTTCGCCACACTTAGAGCAAATAAGGTGATCGTGATGAGTTCTTCCAATTATAGCTTCATAAATTGGCTTTTCGTTACCAAACTTGACTTCACGAATAATCCCTGCTTCCGTAAGTAGCTTTAACGTGCGATAGATAGTTGCTAAACCTATATTTTTATCAATACTTTTCATTTTTAAATATAATTCATCAATATCTATATGAGTTTTTCTAGTCATAAGTTCATAAAAAATAATTCTTCTTTGAGAGGTAAGGCGTAATTTTTTTGTAGCAAGAAATTCTGTAAAAAATTGTTCAATTTTATCTGTTTGTGTATTTTCTTCCATTTTATACCTCTATTGTAATAAATATACAATCTAACATTAACCTAAAAGAGAATATAGGTAAAGATATTTTTATTCGTAATTATAACAATTCTTTAAGTTTATTTCTAATTATTTTTCCATTAAAAGTGCGTGGTATATTATCAATGATACGAATTTCTTTAGGAAATTTATATAATTCAAGGTTGTTTTTTAGATGATTTGAAAAATCTTGACTAACAAATTCATTATTAACTTTTAAAAATAAAATAGGAATATTGCCAGCTATTTTATCTTGTTTTCCAACACAACCACAATCAACAACACCAGTATAAAGTTTTGCAACATTTTCTATTTCTTCTGGTGCTACCTTTATTCCTCCTATAGAAATAATATCTGATTGACGTCCAAGAAAATAATAAAAATTTTCATCATCTCTATATACAATATCTTTAGTTATATACCTTCCATTTTTTAATACTTGAGATGTTAGTTCATCATTATTTAAGTATCCTTTCATAATAATTGGACTTTCAATAGCTAAAAAACCTTGATTTTCTATGCCATATCCTTCTATTTCCTTAAAATTTTTATCAAGTATCAAAATATTAGAGTTAATATTTGGCGTTCCTATAGAATTATTTTTGTCTAAATTAGATGTAATTTCATAGCCAGTCATAGTGCCTGCTTCTGTAGAACCATAAATATTATAAATTTTAGTTTTTGGTAATATTTTAATAAAATCGTTTATTTCATTGTAATTTGCAACAGAGCCACCTAATTCAATATAGTCAATTTGTTGCATAATTTTAATTTTGTCTTCAGATAAAAATTTTAATAATATAGAAAATGCAGACGGATTCATTGCAATAGATTTAATGTTATGGTTTTCAATAAGTTGAAAGAATGTATCAAGAGGAAAAATTTTTTCAGATATAACTACAGTGCTACCATTTACCATATTTGCATAAAATCTTCTTAATGCATAGGAATGATTAAGAGGTGCAGTGATTAATGAAACATTATCTTTATCCATATTAATGCAACTTAGTATGTTTTCTGCTGTAGCATAATGGCTTATATGAGTATGAACTATTCCAACTGGATTTCCAGTTGTGCCAGTAGTAAAAAGTATATCTGAAATATTTTCTGGATTAAAATTGTAAAAAGTATTCTTATATTTATAGTTTTTTATTTCTGAAATATCTAATGAATTTATTTCTTCTTTATTAAAAATAAATTTAGCATTAGTTTCTTTCTTTATTTTTTCAATTTCAT
>JAZSQT010000041.1:0-2361 GCA_045538075.1 Mucispirillaceae bacterium | reverse complement strand
CTGTTCCCATTCCGAACACAGAAG
Source organism: Mucispirillaceae bacterium (assembly GCA_045538075.1). Lineage (GTDB taxonomy): Bacteria > Chrysiogenota > Deferribacteres > Deferribacterales > Mucispirillaceae > JAZSQT01. The sequence goes on along the minus strand of JAZSQT010000041.1, from coordinate 2,337 downwards.
TAAAGGACTCCAGCGCCGAAGATACTTGATGAAGGTAACATCTGGGAAAATAGGTCGTTGCCAGAGCTTAAAATATTTTTAAACCTTATAGAGAAATCTATAAGGTTTTTTTATTTAATTAATTTGTTTTATGTAAAAGTTATTTCAATTTCAACTTTACTATAGAATACAATTTTTTATTATCTGTAGAACAACTTAATATAGTCATTATATTACCATTATCTTTTTATAAATAATTTATCAATTTAATAATTGACTATGAGGGGGGGGGTATTATGTTATAAAGAAATGTTTATATTTTGGAGGATAAAATGAAAAAGTTATTATTAATTATTTTAAGTAGTATATTTTTTATTAGTGGTAATAGTTATGCTAATGATGTCATTAGTAAAAACGAATGTAATAGTTCTGCAGTAGCAAGCTTGGGAGTGTTAGAACGTCGTATACCAGATGAAGTGCTTGCTGCTTTTAGGGGTGCCATGCTTGATGTTATAAATACTTCAAAAAAATCAATAAGAGAAATACCTGAAATGTATGAAGGAGAACATATAAAAGGTGCAGCAGGGCATACTTATGCGTTAAAAGCTATTAGAAAAGTATTTGGTAATATAGATATATCAGAAAATTTTGAAAATGAATTTTATTCATCAGAGGTGAGTAAGTATATAAACTTGTTAACTTACTTAGCAAAAGTAGAAAGTGATGAAGATGTTGTAGGTGCAGTATTTAACATAGAAAAAATAAAAGTTATGTTTATAAAAGATAAATATATATTATCGGCAAATAGAACTATATTAGGTGTTAAATCAATTTTACAATGTGATTTCAATAATGAGAATGCTAAAATAATGTTTTCACGATTAGGTATTAAAAGTAAAGAAGATAAATTAAGAACTAAAAATACTCTGCAAAAATTATAATATTTAGTTTTATTACACTATAAATTAATTTAACAAGATAATTGTAATATTAATATTGTTAATATTACAATTATTTCTTTATTTGTTTCATTAGAGAGAAGTATATTATTTTTTGCAATTTGTGGCAATCCATAATAAATAATTCTTTAAGGAGTGAAGCAAAAACCACCCTTTGAAGCTAAAAAATTTGCTTTATTAATACAAATGTTTTATGTTTCTAACTTGTTTATAAACGGCTCCCATTAATAAGACTCACCCGTTTATAATAGCATAGCGATACAAAACATATTGCAAAGCCAGAAAAGGGATAAACCCTATTTCTTATAAATCGTTTTTATTTTAAATAATTATTTTTGCAAAATAATAGCACATACATCATCTGCATTTAATAGTGGAACACTTTTTAAATCTGCAATAATAATATCAATTAAATGATTTTTATATTCATTAGAGGTTAATAATTTTTCTTTATAATATTTTACTTTATCAATATCTTGTTTGTCATTATAAATATCAATTAATTTTTCTGTAGCTTCAAAATGATTTAGACTACTTGCTTTTTCAAAATATAATATTGATTTTTTAATATCTTTTTTATCGTTATCATTTTTATAATAAAGTAATCCTAATAAATAATTAGCATCAACATTATTTTTATTTGCTTCACTTTCTAAAAAAGCTATATGTTTATTATAATTTTCTTTATTATTAGATAATACAGCATCAATATAGGCTTTAATAATATAACCATTAGTAAAATTTGATTTAATCAAATTTTCTATATCTATATAAAATTGCTTTAAATCATTTTTTTCTTTTACTAAATCAATTATGGTAATTATTGCTTCATAACTACTATATAAAAAACCAGCTTTAGCTGATTCTATAAATAATCTATAAGCATATTCTTTATTCTTTGGCATACCAATACCGTATTTAAAAATTATACCACCATTATAAAGAGATATGCTATTATTATACTCTTGCATTGCTTTTTTTAGAGTATTAATCCCAGCTTTTATATTCAAATCAAATGCACCATTACCAGTAAGCAAATCAACAGCTATAATATTAAGAAGTAAACCAGTTTTATCATCTTTTACGTATTTAGATATAGTTTTTTTAGCTTTGATAATATCTTTTTTTATATATTTTCCATTACTATAAATTTTATATAATTCATAAACAGCTGCTTGATTAATTTTAGCAATACTATTAAAAAGTTCTATTGCTTTTTGTATATCTTGCTTTACCCAATTTCCATTAAGATACATTTTTGCAAGATAATAAGTAGCAGAGGGGTTATTGGAAGATGAAATTTTAAAATATTTTAGGGCATTTTCATAATTTTGCATTGGTGTATTTTCATAATAAATTGCACCAAGTAAGAAAGAATATAAACCATTACTATCATTTT
>JAZSQT010000126.1:0-5328 GCA_045538075.1 Mucispirillaceae bacterium | reverse complement strand
CTTTAAATCTGTCCAAAAATTTGGGTTCGCCTCACTTAACTATTTATTAAGTAGGGTTTAAAATTCATTATAAAATTAAATTATTCTTTATTAAAGGCTATAAATCTACTACCATTTCTATTTATTATTTTTAGTCCTATTACATCGCCTTTTTTAACTTTATCAAGCATACTATAAAACTGGTTTGGATTAGTAACGTCTTTTCTATTAAACCATACTATAACATCACCTTTGCGTAAACCAGCCTCAAATGCAGATGTATTTTCGTTTACATTTGTAACTAAAACACCAGTTTTAATATTCAGCTTAGATGCCTCATCGTTAGTTAAATCTCTAACTGATAAAGGACGTTTTTTAGTGTCTTCTTTTTTTGCTACTTCTTGACCTGTTGGTCTTTCGCCTAATGTAACTCTAATATCAACTTTTCTTCCGTCTCTAAAAACAGTTAATGTAACCCTTTCATTTGGTGCTTTTGAACCGATTAAATTTGTTAATGCTCTGCCGTCTTTTATAGGTGAGCCATTTACTGCTATAATTATATCACCGGCTTTAATTCCACTAACATCAGCTGGATCGCCTTTTATTACATTGGCTACTAAAATTCCTTCTGTAGATGACATACCAAAAGATTTTGCTAAATTTTCATCTAATGGCTGTAACGTTACACCAAGCCAACCACGAGTAACTTTACCTTGTTTTAATTTCGGTAATATATCTTTCAACATATTAACTGGAACTGCAAATCCAAGCCCTTGAGCCGACTGCATTATAGCAGTATTTACACCAATTACTTCTCCATTCATATTTAAGAGTGGTCCACCAGAATTTCCTGGATTAATTGATGCGTCTGTTTGAACAAAGTTGTCGTAAGGTCCACTTTCAAGAACTCTACCCTTTGCAGAAATTATACCAGCTGTAACTGTTCCACCAAGCCCTAACGGATTGCCAATAGCAACTACCCAATCTCCAATTTCTGACTTATCAATATCACCTAAAGCAATAGGCGTAATATCAGTGCCTTTTGGATCAATTTTTAGCAATGCTAAATCTGTAAGAGGGTCTTGACCTACAATCTCTGCTTTAAATTCTTTTTCGTTCTTAAATTTTATAATAATTTCATCGGCACCTTCAATAACATGGTTATTTGTAACAATATATCCAACCTTATCAATAACAAAACCACTACCTAATGCAGATGTTTTATATTGCCTTTTTGAGCCTTCATCACCAAAATTAAACCCAGGAATATTATCTCCAAAAAAATGGCGAAAAATTTCATCACCCATAAAAGGCATAACTTGTCTCGTAACCATTTTAGTAGTGCTAATATTAACTACGCCGTCTGATACTTTTTTTACAACATCAGAAAAAGAATTTGGCACTGCCGCATTACTATATGCTGATGTAAAAATAAACGCACACACAATTAATAAGATTTTTTTCATTTATGTATTTCCTCCGTATTATATGTATGGGTAAATATATTTTCTGAAATTTTACTACCTGCTTTAATTAGCTTGCTAACTTCAGAATTATTGCTACTTACTACTTCTATTACTTCATTCATTATTTCATAAGGGATAGAACCAACTATAGTATATTCTACTCCTGATATAACTTTGCTATATAAATAATTACCATAAACTATTTTTGATATACTGCCAGTATCTTTTGTATTATAATCTATAAATAGAGAAAACTTATTTATACCATCACTAAATATAAGGTGATTAACTCCATTTCGCATTACTTTAGAATAGATATGATAAAATCCTTTATAAAATGGTTTTTCGTTTTTAAAATCAAATTTTATATCTTCATAAGATTTATTTTTCCCATGAAAATCAACATTACTGAAAGCTATCATTAACTTATTATTATTATCAAAAATTTCTGTTTTAATAGGGTTATTTTGGCTATCAATCCAAATTATATGGCGAAATCTATCTTTAGATACTGGGATAATATCGTATTGGGTAACATCTTCTCCAAAATAAACAATATCTTTCGTTATATTGATATTATAATAATCCTTAGAAATATTATCTAACATAAAAGTAAAATTTACTATTAATTTAGCAATTACATCTCTTGCTGAAACTGATAAACTTTTATCACTACTTGGAGCAACAAAAACTGAATATGCGTTACCATCAGCATATTTATAAAAAATCATATCATCAGCATAAGATTTATTAAAAAATAGAATATAGATAAATATAGAATAAATTATATACTTCATTTCTCAAAATTAACTGATATTACAAAAGAAGAATTATCAGATTTTTTATAATTTTTGTCTGAAAATTCTTTCGTATGTTCTACAACGTATGTATCAAATTTTCTTTTTTCTGCTAATAATGCTTTAGTTTTAGATTGAGAATAAAATATCGTTGCCGTAAGCACCAATAACAAAACAGCAGCAATACTACCATAGCTCATAACTTTAAAAAAGTTCTTTTTATGCTTCTCTTTTTTTTGAGAAAATTTAACTCTTCCCATTATATTAGAGGCAAAATCTACTTCATATTTTTTAACGTATGTATTTTTAATCATATCACGCATTTTATATAAATTAGATAACTCAATCTTACATGACGGACAAATAGAAATATGGTCTGTTATATTCTCACTTTCAATATGAGTTGTTTCGTTATCTATATAAGCAGATAATAGCTTTCTAAAAATAATACAATTATTTTTTTCAGACATACTATTTTGCCTCCGACATAATTTGGTCAGTAAGCCCTTGTTTAATAAGCCTTTCTTTAATAATTTGGCGAGCATTAAACAAGCGACTTCTAACTGTTCCTAAAGGAATATTTAAAAGTTCAGAAATTTCTTCATAACTCATATCTTCTACTTCTCTCAACATAACTACTGTTCTTAATCTATCTGGTAATGCGTCAACAAACATTCTAATATATTTTTTTAACTCATCTTTGATTAAAAAATCTTCTGGATTTTCGCCACCAGTAATTCTATCAAAATAGCTTGTATCACTATCTTCTGTTTCTATATCTACTATACGTTTGCCTCTTTCGTAATGATTTAAGGCAAGATTAACTGTAATCCTTTTAAGCCATGGAAAAAAGTGATTTTTATCTTGCAATGTATCTAATTTTTCGTATCCTTTCAAAAAAGCATCTTGAGAAATATCTTCTGCAAATTCTTTATTCTTAATTATATTCATAGCTGTATAAAAAATTTGGTTTTGATATTTTAATATTAAAAGCTCGTAGGCTTGTGTATCTCCATTTAATACTTTATCAACTATTTGAGCATCATTCATTTTGTGTAACCTCATTTACATCATAGACAAGGCTATAATAAAATTTGTTCATAATACATTTAAAAAATCTTTTCAAATTAAATGTTATTATTAATTATGCCACAAAATACACAGCGATACAATACACTAATTATCTTGTTAAAATAATTGCTAAATTCAAAATTCTTGCAACAAATCTGCTACACTTACGAAAAACATTCGTTTTTTCGGTGCAATTTCTGTCATGAAATTTTTATACTATTTATCAAACTAAAGAACTTTTATTTTAAGATAAGGGATTATATAAATCCCTTTCTTTAGAAATAGATAATTTTTGTGGAAGAAGATTTTATTATTAAATAAATCAATTATTATAATATTAAATTAAAAGGGATTTTATACATAAAATCCCTAAAAAATAGATTATTATTTAGAAAGTATATCTTAAGCCTATGTATAAATCTTTAGGTAAAAGTTTAACAGATACATCTGTTAAATCTTTATTATCTCCTTGTCTGTCATAATAATTCATTTTAAATCCAACATCTATTGCAATATTTTTATGGATATTTATGGAAGTGCCTAACATAGCTTGTAGAGAAAAACCTGTATATATTTCATCTTTAACACTATCTCCTTCATTAGTTAATGCTACATCAAGAATACCCACTCCTATACCAATACCAAAATATGGAGTGAAAATTGTTTCAGTATTAATATCTATATAGGCATTTGCATGAATTGTATGAAGTTGAGCTTGAGGAAGAACAGAAACTGTTCTACTTGTATTTTGACTATTATTTAAACTTGTATACATTCCACCTGTATACATTCCACCTGTATAATTGTCGTTATATTCAGGATTATCTATATAACTTTCAGTAACTCTAATTTTATCATAGACATCATATTCTAATTCTGCTCTTACAGCAAATTTTGTAAAACTAAATTTGTAACCTCCAGCAAAAGAACCTTTAGCAGCACTACTTTCAAAAATATTACCGTCATAATCACCCTTAATAGAGGAAACACCAGCTTTTGCTCCTACATAAAATCCATTTGCATTATCATTAGCATTATTATTTGCATTTGCATTTGCAACAAAAAACATACTAACAATAAAAAATAACACTACTTTTTTCATATTCACCTCAAATTAAATAATAATTTTTCAATAATAAGTGTATGTGGGTTAGCTAACGAACAATAGTATGCCCCCCCCCATACGCATTTTGTCAAGTATTTTTTTTAAAAATATTTATATAAATTAATTTTTAGTAAATATTTTAATTGACTATTAAATTTTTAAGCAGAAATTATTTGTATTAATTTATAGATTGCCACGAAAAACTGGCGTTCTTCTCGCAATGACTTAAAAAGGTTAAAAACGTAAAAACAGTCATTACGAGGAGCAAAGCGACGAAGTAATCCAGTAAAAAGGGTTTTAAAATCACCTAATTATAAAATTTTTACTTCTTTAACTTTGAAATAATAAATAAATTTAATTTTTTAAATAGAATTGAAAAGGTAACAATATACATAAAGAATACAATTTTTGAACTTGAGAAGTAATGACATATATTCATTAAATGTTTTTAGCGAACACTGGGCTTGTCCCCGAGCGTAGCGAGTTTGTGAGCTAATTTAATGAATATATGGAATGTTTTTACTTCTGGAGAAAAAATTGTGTTCTTTAGGAAAGTTAATATTGAAACAATCTTTACACCGAAACAAGTATATAAAAATAGAAATTTTTTGTATTATTTTATGGATTGCCACGACGATTAAAATCGTCTCGCAATGACTTTAAAACAGTCATTACGAGGAGTGAAACGACGAAGTAATCCAGTAAAACAGTTTATAAAAATTAACTTTAAAATAATAAATAAATATAAATTTTTAAATAGAATTGAAAGGATAACAATATACATAAAGAATACAATTTTTGAACTCAGAAGTAATGACATATATTTATTCAATGCTTTTTGGGAGCTTTGGGTGGAACCCCGAGCTTTGCTGAGTTAACGACCTTATTGAATAAATATATGGAATGCTTT
>JAZSQT010000007.1:0-11305 GCA_045538075.1 Mucispirillaceae bacterium | reverse complement strand
CTTGGTGAAATTTTAGGTGTTGTCAATCAAACCATAAGTTTTTGGGAAACTGGAAGCCGTGAACCCGACCTTGACACATTAGTTAAAATATCAAAATATTTTAATGTAACTATTGACTATTTAGTTGGCAATTCAAAATTTTAAATATAATAAACTTAATAAATATTGTCATTCTTTAAAATTTATTTTTAAAAAATTTAGCAAAAATACTTGCAACTAATAAAAAGTTATGCTATACTATCAAAGTACATAGTTAAAAGTTGTTGCTTGAAACTATGTTTAGCATATATGCCGATGTGGCGAAATGGCAGACGCACAAGACTCAAAATCCGTTGCGTTTACCGATACTACACTCGGATATGCCGAAATGGCGGAATGGCAGACGCACAAGACTCAAAATCTTGCGTAGGCAACTACATGTGGGTTCAAGTCCCACTTTCGGCACCATCAAAAGTCCCTAAATTCAAGTGATTTAGGGATTTTTTATTTTCTATACTACCTACAAATCTTTTCTAACAATTTTGTGATTTTTTCTAACAATTTAATTTTGGATTGAAAAATTTAAACCTTAACTGCCACTTTTGAAATTTGCTCAAAAGTGGTTTTTCTAACAATTTTCTAACAATCGTCTAACAATTTATCTAACAAAACTTTTGTGTTATGTAAGATTATATAAGTTTGTTTAATGCCTTTTAATCTAATTTTGGGCAAAAAAAATACCGAGAGTCGTTTAAACTCTCGGTAAATTTTATAATTCAGCTTGTTCTTTTTCTTTAATTTTCTTTTCGACTAAATTTTTTAAATATTCAATTTCTTCATCTAGTGTCATACCTGTCAAACTTTCTTTTGGTTGCTCATAACCACTTATATCAAGTTCTATATCAGCGTTAATTGGCTCTTTAAAGTCCAAAGCAGTAGAAATTGTATTAGCACTTGAAATTTTGCTAGAATAGTCTAAATGGGTGTAAATATCGGCTGTGGTTTGAAATGTGGAATGTCCTAACCATTCTTGTATTTGCTTCATTGGAGTTCCGTTGGCAAGCATTAAACTTGCACACGAGTGTCGTAAATCGTGAAATCGTATATGTTTTAGATTGTGTTTTTGTTGTATGATTACAAAGTGCTGTGTAAGATAATCTGGTTTAAACAACTCTCCAATATCATTTACACAAACATAATCTAAATATTTTTTATTATATCCATTTCCATATAGTTTTTTGTTTTCTTCTTGCTTTTGCCTTTCATTGATTAACATTTCTTCAATATGGGGAATAAGCGGAAGTGTTCTATTGCTCGTCCTGTTCTTCATTTTGTTTTTGCCAATAATTCCTTTGTGTTTAACCATTACAACTTTATGATTTATCTTAATCATCTTGTTTACAAAATCAATAGCACTCCATTTAAGTCCAAGTACTTCACTTCGGCGAAGTCCATAACAAGCAGTGATATGAATAACAAGTTCTAATGGGTCTCCTTTAACTGCTTCAAATAATTGTTTAAGTTCGTCTTTGTTGTAAAATTCTGCTTGGTATTTTTCTTTCTTTGGTCGCTCAACTAGGTCTGCAACATTTTTAGTTATTAAATCTAACTTAACTGCACTTTGCAATGCTTCTCTCATTAACACGTGATAATGTATTGCTGTATTTCCATTTCTACCATTCTTATATAATTGGTTATAATAATCTTGTATATGATATGGTTGCAATTCCTTAAGATAAATCTTTTTCTTATTAAAATAATCCGCTAGTAAGTTTATATTAAACTTGTAGCTATCATAAGTAATTTCTTCAACTTTATCTTTTCTAGATTCCAACCATTGTTTTAAATAATCTCCAAACAATATGTCGTTGGTGTGGTCAGTTCGCTTAGGTGTCATAACTTCTTTGTTTGAGTATTCAACAATAATTTCGTTCAACCTTTGTTCTGCTTTTCGCTTGTTGCCTTTTTCAGTTAAACCAGTTGCAACCCAAACTTTTTTAAATTTGCCATTCTCATCTTTAACGGATAGAACAGCATAATATTTTCCGTTCTTAATTTGTAAACTACCTTTCATTAGTGTCCTCGCTTTCAAATAAAAATTTAATTACATTTTGTTTTGGTATAAAAATTCTGTTGTTGATTTTTAGATGTTCAATCTTGTTTTGTCTAATAAGTTTATAAGCAAGATTTCTTCCAATTCTTAACATCTTTTGTAAGTCTTTAATAGTCACAACATCTTTGTAATCAGCAAAGATATTGTTGTAGTCATTTAAGTTTAAAATCATTAAAATCTCCTTATCAAATTAGTAATAAAAAAGCGAAAGTGGGTATCCCACTTGTCGCAATAAGGGGCTGAGGCATTTTGCATCAACACCCAAAACCCATTTGTCCCAAAAAATCTCTTATTTTTAGGGCAATTTTAGGGTTTTGTGTATGCAAAAGTCCCCAAGCCTTATCCTGCTCCCTATAAAATAAGTTTAATTCTCCTTATTTTCTTGGGATTTTTGTTTGTCTTTCTTTCTTCGTTTGCAAAAATATTTAGTTTCAATTATATCTCTAAATTCATCAAAACTTTCTGGTAAATTATCATACATTCCAGCATCGTAAAACCTTTTATCTAGTTCTTGGTGAACTTGGAAGTATGCGTGATATAGTCGCAATAATAGTAATTGATTTTCTTGAAGATTTATAAAATTATCTTGATCAAAATCTATTAACGCATCTCTAATTTTGTTTATGGAATTAGTCATCTCGTCAATGCGTTCGTGTAATGTTTGCGATTGATTTAAAAGATAATTTTTATCTTTATCATATTTTTCATAATTGTCTAAACCTTCCATAATAAGAGAAACCAAAAAGTCATTCCTAGTAGGATATTCCTTTTTGTGATTATCGTAATATTCCTTTAACCTTTTAAGGTGATAAGTATTGTAAATCCTTATCTTTGTTTCTAAAATTTTATCAGTATTAAATGTTTTCATATATTCTCCCAAATAAATAATTTTTGTTTTTATCAATAAATAAGGGGCACCAAAAAAGAACTACCAATTTTGATAGTTCTTTCTAAAATTTATTGATTATGTCTGCAATGTTGAAATCATCAGGTAATTTCAAATTGCTTGGTATTGTAATTGTATTTTGTTTTGAGTAATCTAAGTTTAAATCTTTTAAAGCGTGTTTGACTGTTTTGTTCATAAAACTAAATAATTTCTTTTGACTTTCATCTAGTTCAATTCCTAGTGAGCTTAATGCTTTGAGCATTTGTGTATTGTCTTTAACTAAATTATTGATAGCATTTAAATCGAAAGTAAGTCCGTTTTCTTTATCAAGTTCTTTTACAACTCTTGGTAAATCAAATTCAAATTCTCGCTTGTTGCGTTTGTAAAGGTCAGTTTTCTTAAACTCTTTGTCAGTATAGAAGTGATATGTAAGATGTAGTAATGCAGTATCTTTCATTTGAGATACACTGCTTTCAGATACATTCCACATCTTCGCAATCTCTTTTTGTGTTTTATCAAAAATATATAAGTTATCTATAAGCTCAATTTGTTTTGGTTTTAGTTTATCAACAATTTTCCAAACAGTATTGAATAAGTGAATTTTTCTTCTACAAGTTGCACAATCCATTACTTCAACTTTATCTTCCAACGTTTCTGCTAATGTTATGCTATCTTCATCGTTAGAGTTGATTGGAGTATCAATAGAAATATTAAAGTAATCATATTTCGCTTGATGTCGTCTTAACTTTTTGTCATTAGCCATCAAAAATCTTGCCACTTCATCAGTGACCTCTAAATCTATTAGTTTCTTGTTTATTCTATCATAATATTGTATCGTTCTCATATTGCACACCTCGCTTGTTCGTCAGGTTGTGACAATTTCATTATTATTTTAGCATATTTCTTTTCAAGTTGCATACTTTGACAATAAAAAAATTTGTAACATATTGTCTTATCTTGCTTTAAAAGTTTACGCAAAGACATTTCCCAAGTTTATTCATCATTTCAGTTTTGTAAGACATTAGCGAGTGTGTATATCGTTGTAAGGTTATCATCGGGTTTTTATGACCAAGAATTTCAGATAGAGTTTTTATATCCATACCCATTTCAACTGCACGAGTAGCGAAGGTATGTCGTAAGCAGTGAAAGTTTTTGTATGGAATTCTTAATCTTTGTAAAATCTTTTCATAAGTTCTTTGATAAGACCTTGTTCCAACAATTCCATTTTTCTTTGTTGTGATAACATAAGGAGATGTTGAGTGTTTTTTAATTTTCTTCAACACATCCATAAGTTGCTTTGGTAGTGGAATAACACGAGCTGAATTTTTTGTTTTTGGATTATCTATAACTAACACATTAACGCCATTTTGTTTTACTTTGTAAGCAGTTTTTGTTATGTGCATATAGTTTCTTTCAAAATCCAAGTCGTTCCAAGTAAGTGCTAACAACTCGCCAAGTCTAATGCCAGAATATAAACAAATAACAATTCCAATATAATTTTTCTTTTTGTTATTGATACAATATTTTTCAAGTTTCTCTTGTTCTGCTCTTTCAAACGCTGTGATTTCTTTTTCAGTTGATGGTGGCAGTTTCACCATTTTTGAGTGTTCCTTTTCCACATAACCAAGAGCTTGAGCTTGTCCAAGTGCTTGCTTTAAAAGATTAACAATACCTATCACAGTATTATTTGAAAGACCTTTGCCAGTTTTCAAATTGCCTGAATTCAATTTGTTTAGCATAAAATCTTGTAAAGTTTGAGCAGATAAATCTTCTAGCTCGTAATCTCCTAAAATAGGATTGATGTGTTTATCAATAATGTATTGATATCTCACACAAGTGCGTAGTTTGATTAAATGCTTTGCATATTTATTTAACCAAACATCTAGCCAATTTTTTAATTTCATATTATTTATTACCTCCATTAATAAGTATAGTTGAGGTGCCCCTCACTTTTATAAGGACATCAAAAATAAAAAAATTAAGGGAGTAAAATTAAAAGCAAATAATTTCTTAAAATTTTTCATAGAAAAAGCCACCTATTACAATAACAGATGGCTCTTTTGAGTTATTTACTTTTACATTATAGCACAAATAATAAATTTTTGTATATGTTTTATTCATTTTCATAAAAAATTATGGTTTTAATTTAGATTTATGGGAAAAATTACTACAACTACTATTGTAATAGGTGGTCGAATTTATCGCCATTAAAAGCCATAAATTTTTCTCTTTTGAGAAGTCAAAGGAGAAAACTATGGCTATCAAGTTAATGGATAATGCTAAAAGAAATAAAGCAGACGAATTTTATACTCAACTTGCAGATATTGAAAAAGAATTAAGACATTATAAAGAAAGTTTTAAAGATAAAGTTATTTTTTGTAATTGTGATGACCCTTATGAAAGCAATTTCTTTAAATACTTTGCTATGAATTTTAATTATTTAGGATTAAAAAAGTTAATTGCAACTTGCTATGATAGTTCTCCAATCGCATACACTCAATTAAATTTGTTTGGAGATGATAAGGTTGTTCCTAATAATAACCGCCACCCTTATAAAATTGAAATAACAGAAGTTGAAGATGGCAATAATGATGGTGCGATTGATTTAGCGGATGTTGAACATCTTTTAAGGAACAAAAAAAATACATTGACCTTATTAAAAGAAAATGGAGATTTTAGGTCTAATGAATGTGTTGAGTTATTAAAGCAATCAGATATTGTTGTGACTAATCCACCTTTTTCTTTGTTTAGAGAATTTATAGAACAATTAACTACTTATAACAAAGATTACATAATAATGGGAAATACAAATGCTTTAACATACAAAGAAGTATTTAAACTTTTTAAAGAAGATAAAGTTAGAACAGGTTATACAAATTTTAATGTTGGTATGTATTTCTTCGTTCCAGATGATTGTGAAAAATACCATAAAGTCGTAGATGGTAAGAAAATGGTTAGAGTTTCTACTTCTTGTTGGTTTACAAGTTTAAATGTTAAAAAACATAATGATGAATTAACACTTTATAAAAAATATAGTGAAATTGAATTCCCACCTTTTGTAAACTACAATGCTATTAATGTTAATAATTATAAAGATATTCCTTATGATTTTGATGGCGAAATAGGTGTTCCTGTGACATTCCTAGATAAATACAATCCAAAACAATTTGAAATTATTGCTTTGGGTATTGTGGGAAGCATTAACTTTACAAGTGAAAAGAAAATGGAAATTTTAAAAGATGGTGAGCCAACAGGTAAATATACTATAAATGCAAAAGGGACTTTGTATAGGAAATATAATCCCGATTATGACACAAAACCGCCAGCTTTTAGAGATGTAGAAACAGGAGAACTTTATTCAAGCATATATGCAAGAATTATTATAAAAAGGAGAAATACAAATGAAAATTGAACTTAAAGAGATTCTAATTAAAGATGTTGCAAAGAATTATGTTGATAGTGCCGAAGAAGGTGTTGTTGGTTTTGATGGTAAACTTAATATCCGTCCTAAATATCAAAGAGAATTTGTTTATGATGAGAAAAAGAGAAATGCTGTTATAGATACAATTAGAAAAGGTTTTCCACTTAATGTTATGTATTGGGTTAAAAACGAAGATGGAACTTTTGAAGTTCTTGATGGACAACAACGAACAATTAGTTTTTGCCAATACATTAATGGGGACTTCTCTATTGATAATCGTGCTTTTCATAATCTTACAAAAACAGAACAAGATTTAATTTTAAATTATAAACTTATGATTTACTTTTGTGAAGGCAATGATAAAGAAAAGTTGGATTGGTTTAAGATAATCAACATAGCTGGAGAAAAATTGACCGACCAAGAATTAAGAAATGCAGTTTACACAGGACCTTGGTTAACTTCTGCTAAAACTCATTTTAGTAAAAGTAATTGTGCTGCCTATCTTTTAGCAAAAGATTATGTGAGTGGCTCTCCTATAAGACAAGAATATTTAGAAACTGCACTTGAATGGATTAATAATGGCAATATTGAAGAATATATGTCAACTCATCAACATCAACCGAATGCAAATGAATTATGGACTTATTTTAGAAATGTAATTGAATGGGTAAAACTAACCTTTACTACATATAGACGAGAAATGAAAGGTATTAATTGGGGTGCTTTATATAACCAATTTAAAGATAACACATACGATACTGACAAGTTAGAAAATGAAATTCAAACTCTTATGATGGATGATGATGTCACCAACAAGAAAGGTATTTATACTTATGTTTTAACTCGTAATGAAAAGTATTTGAATATTAGAACTTTTACAGACAATCAAAAACGAAGTGCTTATGAAAGACAAAAAGGTATTTGCAAAAATTGTGGCGAGCATTTTGATATTAAAGAAATGGAAGCTGACCATATAACACCTTGGCACGCAGGTGGACAAACTTCTGCTGAAAATTGCCAAATGTTATGTAGAGAATGTAATAGAAGAAAGTCAGGTAAATAAACACTTAAAAAGACCACCTATTTTTATAATAGATGGTCTTTTTTACTAAATTCTTACACTAAAAGCATTCATTTTAAATTTGCTTTTAGTGTTTTTCTTTTTAATTTATGGTCTTTAACTTTAACAACATAAAAAATTTAAGCACAAAATATAAAAATCAATGACTTTATTTATATTGATAAAAACCATAAATTTTTGGTCTTTACTTTGTAGGAGAAATGTTGTGAAAGATAAAATTGTTTGTTTTGCAGGTCATCGTTATGAATGGCATTGTATAGGTGTTGAAGATAAGTTGCCCATAGTGTTAGAAGAACTAATACAAAAAGGTTATACAATTTTCTATGATGGAAACTATGGTGCATTTGATAAAAAATGTGCTAGTGCTGTATTGGAACTAAAACATAAATATCCACATATCAAACTTATTCGCATATTAACTTACTATCATCACGATAAAGAAAGATATGAATTGCCATCTTGTTATGATGGCTCCATACTTCCAGAAATTGAAGAATTACATTACAAACAAAAAATTATAAAACGCAACGAGTGGATTGTTGATAATAGCGATATTCTAGTTTGTCATATTGAAGAAACCTATAAAAGCGGTGCCTACCGCACACTCAAATATGCCCAAAAGCAAAACAAACCAATAATTTATATTTAGTATTTATTGTCCCATATTTCTTTGTCAGTAAGCATATATTTATATATAAACTTTCTTTCAACTTCTCCAGCAGTATCCATATCTTTATGTAAATTGAATGAATTTAAAATGTCTTTTTTATGTGTTAATAAATATTTGTCATAATTTTTGCTTCGTATAATGTTTTCCCACATATAATGTCTTAAATCAATTTTATCATATGATTTGAAAGTTTCTGGAGCAAATATAAATTGATAGTAATCTTTATCAGTAATATAAGGGTCAATATTATTAATATCGTAAAGTTTACCCCATAATCTTAAAATACATAACAATTCAATCCAAGCATCTTTTGGGTTTGGGAAATAATGAACATTTCCTTCTTTTTGATTTATAATTTTATTCGCCCTTTCTACAATATTAAAAGATTGTTCGGGATTTAATTCTAAAATTTTTAAAGAATATGTATTCATAATTTCCCTAGTGTTTAACAAACCATAATTTGCATTAACTAATTTTTTGAAGTCGTTTTTAAAATTCTTATCCATATAAATATAAAAATCTATTCCTACAGTCATTTTATCTTTATCTTGTAAACCTTTGTATATATTTAACAATTCTTCCAATGATTTTTTGTCAAATTTGATATATTGTTTGAATTGATATAAATCTTTAAAATCAACCTTGTTTTCTTTATATCTTTTAATACAATAATTAATCACTTTTTCGCCAATTAATTTTTTAAAACTAGCACCTAAACTATCTTCGTACTTTTTCAAATAATTAGTAAGAATATTTGATTGATAATAATTAACATCTTTAAGAATTATAAAAGTTAGTTTATCTTCTTGGAATGCTTCTTTTAGTACTTTATTCGTAATTTTCAATTCTTCTTTGTTTAAATTTAAGTGTGTAAACAATATAATAAAGTTAAAGAATATTTCTATTATGTCTTGATTATAAGGCACTAATTTTAATTTAATACTTTTCCATAAATTTGTAAATTGCTTAATAATATCACAGTCAATAGAAATTTCTTCAACACAATATTTTTTTAATAATTCATTAAGGTCTTTATTTGATATAAAATTACAAAGAATAGCAACATCTTGAGAGTTCAATGTATAATTTTCTAATTTAACATTAAATACATCGTAACTAGCATTCTCAATTTCATTTTCAATTTTCTTTGTATTTGTACATATCATAGCTGATATATAAGGATACAATAGTGTTTTAAGGTTAGAAAACTTATTCAAAATTATATTGTTTTGAAAACATATTTCAACTATATTATAAGAAATAGCTTTCATCTTATATAAAGGATTTAATGCTCCTCCCAAATTGAATATAGTTTGTTGAGAAGTAAGATAATTTTTTTCAATATCGTTCAAATTTTTTTGTAATGAATTTATTTGTTTATTAAAGCAATCTTCTACATTTTTAAAATACGAATATTTAACTTGTTCAAATTGGCTTAATGATGATAAAACATTTTGTAGATTTAACCTTTCAGCATCATTATCTGCTCTTAGTTGATTTGAAAAATTATTATTTATATAATAAGATAAAACATCTTGTTTAGAATCTATATTATCTAATTTTATCTCCTTAAATCGATTACCTACTACAAAAAAATTATTGAAAAGATTTTCATAATAAAATTTTGAAAATGAGTCTTTTGTTTTTGACAACAACCTATACATTGAATTATAATCAAATTCAATAAATTTTATAAACAAATTTTCTCTAAAACTCTTTTTCAATTCTATGGGCATATGAATACAAATTTGTTCTTTTGACAGTTCATCACATACAATATAATAAATTTTAGCCCTATACAAAAGGTTGTTTATTTTATCTCCCAAATCACTGTCTAATAGTTCCTTTAAGATAAGGAAGTTTTGTTTTCTAACTATTTCTAGGGTTGTATCTAGCTTAATACAAGGTTCTAACAATAAAAATTTGGTTATAAATCCATAATCTACATATTCATCTTCTGATATTAAATCTATATAATGTTTTATAAACTCATATAAACAATCATTATTACTACATAACATATTACATAGAGAATATATAGTTCTTGCTTTGGGGTGAAGTCCCAAACATTCTGAATTTTTAGACAAATTGCCTTCTAGTGACTTATAATTAATTACAACAACACCATTGTTATTGAAATAATCAAATAAATCTATATCTAATTCATCATCAATGTTATCAGTTAAAATATAGTATTTATTTTCAAATTCTCCTTTTAGTTGTATTTTCAAGCTTGAAATCCATCCTAAGATTAATTTTAAGTTTAAATCAGATAACGAATATCCTAAAAATAAAAAAGTATGATCAAGTAATAAGGATTTTATAAAAGTTTCAAATGCTGGATGTTCTTGCTGATATCTAAAATAATCATCTTCTTTCAAAACTATAGTATTTACATCATCTATTGTTCCGTGCATTTTTAATATGTAATGTGGCTTTTGGGCTTGTAATAATTGTTTGTCGGTCGTTACTACATCATAAAAAGACACATAAGGATTATCTGAATTTTCTAAAAGCTTATCATAATTAGTTGTAATAATATGTTTAGGCATTAACTCAAATATCTTATTGTTTAATACATTTGATTTTTTATCAGGGAAGTTATTCCTAATTATTTCATAATATTTATTTTTATCTTTCTCAAATAACAACTGTGGAATTTTAAGTGTGTTATTTAAAATAATACTATCGTTTGCTTTAAGAACATCCGTTCCTTTTAATGCTCCATACATTTCTTTAATTAGATCCTTCCAAGTTATATAACCTGAATTCATAGATACACCAGAACCTACAAACACAACTAGCTTATTATTATTTTTTGCTTCTCTTAATTTTTCTATGTAACTATAAACAACTTTTTCCATATATTTCTTTTGCACATCCTTTTAATTATGTTTGTTATTATAGCATATATCTTATAATTTTTGAATTGCTATTTGAAAATTTCTAACAAAAAATGGTAAAAGTTCCAGAAAACATTTAAAAACACTAGCTGAATAGAAGATAACGCTAAAAGGGATTATCTAATCAGTAAGTGATAGGAATTTCCTTTATTTATAGGGGGTTTATAAGGTTTTAGGTAATCAAAAATAACACTATATGATACTATTTAAAAAAGTGTTTAAATAACTCAAAATCTTGCGAGGGCAACCTCA
>JAZSQT010000029.1:0-7345 GCA_045538075.1 Mucispirillaceae bacterium | reverse complement strand
ATCAACAAATGCTGCTAAACCTTTCTTAGCTTGAACACTCGTTAATGCAGCCGTTAATGTAGTCTTACCATGGTCAACGTGGCCTATAGTACCAACGTTAACGTGTGGCTTCGTTCTTTCAAATTTAGCTTTTGCCATTTTTTAAGACCTCCGTAAATAGTCTCAAATAATTTATATAACAGTTAAGCCCGAACCCGGAATTGAACCGGGGACCTCGTCCTTACCAAGGACGCGCTCTAACCGACTGAGCCATTCGGGCATTCAATTCCAAGATATTTGGTTAAGCGGGCGACGGGATTCGAACCCGCGACCCTCAGCTTGGAAGGCTGATGCTCTAGCCAACTGAGCTACACCCGCATACAGTTGCTTAACCATAATGAGCTAAAAATATATATTATCTTTTTTGTAATTGCAAGTATTTTTTTTAATTTTTTTATATTTTTTTCATTTAAATAAAATCGCCTCACAATTAGCTAAAACAACATATATAAAATCTAATAAATAACGACTTCAAAAGGATTGAATATTTAAGAAAAAAGAGTGGGAAGAGGAGGATTCGAACCTCCGAAGACGATGTCAGCGGGTTTACAGCCCGCCCCCTTTGGCCACTCGGGTATCTTCCCTTATATATATTACAAAAAATTTCGTCCTAAAATTTTTTGTTAACCGTTTCGCAGAAATGTGATTCTGCTCCACTTACGAAAAAATATTCATTTTTTCGCCTCAATTTCTGTCCTGAAATTGTTACATTTCGATTAAAATACGTCCTGTATTTTTTTGTCAACCGTTACGCATCAAAACGGGACGAGCTTCATTTATGCGAGCCGTTTTAGCTTCCGAGCTTGCTCCCAATGTGATTCTGCTCCACTCACGAAAAAATATTCATTTTTTCGCCTCAATTTCTGTCCTGAAATTGCTACATTTCGGTTAAAATACGTCCTGTATTTTTTTGTTAACCGTTACGCATCAAAACGGGGCGAGCTTCATTTATGCGAGCCGTTTTAGCTTCCGAGCTTGCTCCCAACGTGGTTCTGCTCCACTTACAAAAAAAACTATCTGTTTTTAGTAAAGTAAACTTTCTTTAAAAAACATTTTCAAAGAAAAATAAACCTAAAAACTAAAAAAGTTTTTAGGTTTAAAAAGCTGGTGAGAGGAATTGAACCCCCAACCTGCTGATTACAAGTCAGCTGCTCTACCTATTGAGCTACACCAGCAAAACAATGATAGCATTAATCTATCGTGGAAGTAATTTATACACTAAAACATTTTATCTTGTCAATACTTTTTATTATTTTTTTTAATTTCATACTATAATAAAATTTACTCCATATTACCAATAAGTTGCAAACTTAATCTTATTTAATAATACGTAATATTTATAAAAAAAATATTTTTGCATATTATCAACTTGTTTTTTTTAATCTCTAATACTTATTTTTCATAGAATTATAAATACTATTATAATGAGCTTGCTCATAAAAGAAAAACCATAAAAGAGGTATTATAAAAACTATTGCAGCAAAAATATACATTCCATCATATCCAAAAATATGAGCGACGTAACCCATAGATATTGCTCCAGTGCCAACGCCTATATCCATTGCAGAAAGCACTGTTGCACTGGCTGCTCCCCTTCTATTTGGAGTTACTAAATTTACCATCATCATCATTAATGTAGGCATTATTAACCCAGCACCAAATCCTGTTAATGCTGCAGAAATTAAAAAAGGAACAGAAGAATAAGAAAAAGCAAGCAATAAACAACCTAACATATATATTAAATGACCACTATACAAAAAAAGTGCTGGACCTTTTTTATCAAGAATTTTTCCTCCAAAAGTTCTAACTATGCTTACAAATATCGCAAAAATTAAGTAATAATATCCTATACCTGCTATATTTCTATCAACACCGTGTAGCACGGCAAAAGTCATAACACTTGAAGAAGCAAAACCATAAAAATATTGAATTAAAGATAAACCTAAAACTCTTTTCTCAAAAAGAGAAGTTATTGATAATTTGATTTTCTTAATTTCATATTTTGGTGGACGAACGAAAATTGATACAAATAATGCAGTAAAAGATATTGATGAACAAATTATAAATATATTAAAATAACTTAATTTATCAATTAGATATACACCTAAAGCTGGACCTAATGCCATTGCTATAGTCATTGATAAACCAAAATATCCCATACCTTGACCTCTTACAGATATAGGAACAATATCTGCCACTATAGCAGAATTTGCAGTGCTAACTCCACTCCAAGCAACGCCATGAAATATTCTAAACAATAATAAACCTATTATACTAGCAGCAAAAGCATATCCTAAAGAACATAAAGCAAATATTATTAATGCTGGAATATAGATAGCCATTCTACCAATATTATCTACTAATATTCCTGCAAATGGCCTAACTAAGACAGCACTAAAAGCAAATACTCCTACTATTAAGCCGACTATATCATTGCTGATATTTAAATTATGAACTGCATAAACTGGTAATACTGGCATAAGCATATAAAAGCCTATACATATTAACAAGTTTGACACAAACATTAATATAAAGTTCTTTGTAAATACCTTGTCTGCCATTTTTTTTATTATTTAAAAGTATAATCTTCTACTTTTGATAAAATTTCCTCTGTAACTCGCAAAGGTGCACCAGTTTGAGAGTTGATTGCTGCATGGACACTTTTTGCTTCTGCAAAGATTTTTCCCTCACCATTATGAATAACGTAATTTATTGTAAACCTTGCACCTTTTGCTGATGATACCCACACAGTAACTATCGCTTTTTCTCCATATAAAATAGGTTTTTTATAAGAAATTTCAATATTTGCAACGATATACCATATACCATTTTTTAGCCCATTTTCTACCATATCTCCAAAAGAATTTGAACGAGCATACTCCATAAAATCAAGATAATTTGTATTATTAACATGACCGTATGGGTCTAAATCGTTAAACCTAACTTGTATTTCTATATTTGCAGGCATATTTCTATCTCCAAAATACTTTATTACTTACTTAATTTAAAATAAAGGAACGTATTATGCAAGAAAAATGACTGCCTCTAACATTCATAAGAAACACTTTTAAAGAATTTAATAATTGTAATTGAGAATTATACAATATTATTATATATTAAACTTCTCAAATATAGGGGTTTATTTATCTATGGATAAAATTTCAACAAGTAATATACCAGCACCTTTTTTCATTATTCAAAATGATGCTAATTTTACTATAATTTATGCTAATAAAGAATTTTATGACTTTATAAACCGTGATAAAGATGAAATATATACTAATTTTTCTAACAAACTTATAACAATAATTAATCCTGATGATATAAATACATTTAAAGAAAGCCTATCAAATAACAGCAAAAAATCTACTTTACATTTTCGGAAGAAAGATGGTGCTATAATATATGCAGAAATCTTTATTAAAAAATTAGAAAATAATACTTTTTCTTGTATTGCACATAACATTACAAATTATTTTGACAAAAATTTATCTTACGACGAATTAAAAGATAAGTATTATTTCTTAACTTCAAAATCAAAAAGTATTACATTTCAGTATTTTCCAGAAAATAATCAACTGATTTACTATCTGCCAGAAAAAGACACTAAAATAGAAGTAAAAAATTTTCCAGATTCTTTAATAGAGAACGAAATTATCCACCCAGATTCTGTAAATGATATATTATCTATGTTTAATGATATTAGATATAGCAAATCTTATGCTTCTTGCGAAGCAAAAATAAAAGATGATATTAACAATAGATACCTTTGGCTAATGATTTGTATAAATAAAAATACTTATAACAATAAAACTGTATATAACGGTTTTGCTTCAAATATTAGCTGGAAGAAAGAATCTACTATGGCTTATTTACGCAAAACGAGAGCTTATCAAGCAATTATATCTGAATGTGATGCGTCTGCTCAAGTTAATGTTACTAATAATAAATTAATCAAAGCTACTGGTTTATGGAGCACTTACCAAAATAATGCTAATGAATTAACTTATGAAGATATAGCCTTTAAATACGTTGATATGGTTGTGCATCACTTAGATAAAAATCAATATAAATACACGTTAAGTATCAAACATCTTGCATCATCTCATGAAAATGGAATATCAAAACTCCACTTTGAATTTAGGCGTATAATAGAAGAAAATAAGATGATGTGGATGCGTTTAACAATTCATTTATTTAGCGATCCCTTTACTAACAACTTAATAGCTATTTTATGTTTAAATAATATTGATACAGAAAAAAAGAATGAATTACTGCTACAGCAAGAATCAAGAAGAGATCATTTAACTAATTGTTATAATAGACGTATGCTTGAACGGTCTATTATAGACTATCTTAATGGTAATAAAAACCCTTTCGTCTTTGCAATATTAGATATAGATAATTTTAAAATTTTAAATGACACATACGGTCATTTAATTGGCGATAAAATACTCGTCAAGTTCGTTAATATTTTAAAAAAGTTTCTATCTAAAAGCGATATTATTGGCAGATTTGGTGGTGATGAATTTATTGTATTAATAAAAAATATTACTTCTAAAGAGAAAGTAGAAGAAATTTTTGAAAACATTATTACAACTTTTAGCAAAGATTGTATATATTCTGTTACTTGTAGTATTGGAGCAATAATAGAGAAAGAAAATATTAGTTATAATAGACTTTTCAAATGTGCCGATATTGCATTATATACTGCAAAAAATAAAGGAAAAAATACTTATTCTTTTTATGATATTACAAGTGATGCTGAATATTTAAAAAATGATGAATGTAATAACCATAATATAGAAATATATACTCACGAGCCAAGAATACTAAAATCACCAACCTTTGATTCTTTATTAAATGAAAATGGCGATATAGCATACTTAGTTGATATTAATACTTTTGAGCTTATTGACGCAAATCAATCATTTTATAATAGAATTGGACTTACTAAAGACGAATGCACAGGAAGTTACTGTTACGAATTATTGTATAATAGAAAAACTCCTTGCCCTTTTTGTAGCAAACTAAATTGGCGTGAAGATAAATTTTATATATGGAAAAATTATAACAACCATTTAGAGCAAGAATTTATAATAAAAAACAAGTTAGTTAAATACGATAATAGTTTATGTATGCTTGCTATTGCTATTGATATTTCAAACAACAAAAATATAGCAGACTTTGCAGATTATAATACTAATGCTGAAAGAATTTTATTAAATTGTATTTATAATATTGCAGAAACAACAACTTTAGACTCCTCTATTGAAACAAGCCTTAATGCTATAGCTCAATTCTATAAAGCAGATACTGTAGAATTTTGGGAAAAGACTTTTCCAAATGGAAATTATATAATATCTTCTATCTATAATGAAATACCATACGATGACAACAAGTTAATAAAATATGAACGTCTAATGGCAGAATTTCTTGTAGATTACGACAACTTATTAGTAGAGACAGCTGAAGATATGTTGCAGTATTCTTGTGATATTTATCAATATATGACTGCTGAAAATATTAATAATATGCGTATAATTGAACTATCTGACAGAAATAATGTATATGGTAAAATTGTCATAAGAAATATTAAATCTTTTCATAAATACCAATCTTTTTTAGATTCTGTATCTTTCTTTATCTTAAAAGAAATTCAAAAATATAATAGTGATGGCACAATTGAATATATGCGTCATCACGATGTTATGACTAACTTATTAAATAGATTAAGCTACGATGAGTTTGTATCTAAATATAACCCTAATAAATATTCATCTATTGGTATTATATCTGTAAATATTAATGATTTAAGAAAAATTAATACGAAACATGGTCAAGAAGAAGGAAATAGAGTTTTAAAAGAAGTTGCCGATTTATTAAATAAATACTTTTATGGATATAATATATATCGTATTGGTGGCGATGAATTTATTGTAATAGCAAAAGATATATCAAAAGAAAAATTTGAAGAAAATTGTATAAATTTTAAAAATAAATTAAGCACCATTAATTTATACTCTGTTGCAGTAGGCTATATATGGGATAATAAAGAAAAAAATTTAGAAATGTTACTTTGGCATTCTAATGAATTAATGAAAATAAATAAACAACTTTATCATTATAATGGTCAATCTATTAATGATAACCCACGATATGCTATACTTAACGAGCTTTTAACATCTATAGATAAAGGCAATTTTATAGTTTATTATCAACCAAAAAAAGATATAGTCAAAAACTCTATTGCTGGAGCAGAAGCATTAATTAGATATAAAGATAATGGCAAAATAGTTCCTCCAGCTGATTTTTTAAAATTATATGAAGATAATGGAATGGCAAGATTTATAGACTTTTTTGTTTTTGAAGAAGTATGTAAATTATTAAAAGAAATTGAAGAAAAAAACTATAATCAACTAAAAATATCTGTCAATTTTTCTAAGATGACTTTATTTGAAAGTAATTTCATAATAATTTTAGAAAATATCGTTAACAAATATAATTTAAATAAAAAATTTTTAGAGATAGAAATTACAGAATCAATTTCTGACTTAGGTAGCGATGTATTAAGTCGCATAACTCAAGATTTAAAAAATAATGGATTTTCTGTATCTTTAGACGACTTTGGTATGATGCACTCAAATTTATCTACATTAGTTAATATTACTTTTGACGTTATAAAATTAGATAAAAGTCTCGTTAATTCAATTTGTGATAATAATTCTAATAGGATAATCATAAAAAATATAATTAATATGTGTAGCGAATTAGGTTCAGAAACTATAGCAGAAGGCATAGAAACTAAAGAACAAGAAGAATTATTATCAAAATTAGGCTGTAGATATTTTCAAGGTTATCTTTACGATAAGCCGATACCTTTAGATAAATTTAAAGAAAAATATTTAATAAAATAATTATGTAAATTCTAAAAAGTATTGCTTGAAATGATAAAGAATGCTTTTTTTTAATCTTTATAGATAATACAAAAAATTTCTGTCCTGAAAATTTTTTTATTAACAGTTTCATCTGGATTACTTCGTCGTTTCACTCCTCGTAATGACTTGTTTTTACGTTTTTAACCCTTTAAAAGTCATTGCGAGACGATTTTAATCGTCGTGGCAATCTACAAACTATATAAACAATTTCTATTTTTATATACTTGTTTCGGTGTAAAGGTTATTTCAATATCAACTTTCCTAAAGAACACAATTTTTTCTCCAGAAGTAAAAGCATTCCATATATTCATTAAATTAGCTCACAAACTCACTTCGTTCGGGGACAAGCCCAGTGTTCGCTAAATACA
>JAZSQT010000088.1:0-8474 GCA_045538075.1 Mucispirillaceae bacterium | reverse complement strand
GATTTACCTGCAATGGATAATGATGATTTAAGACGAGGAAAACCTACAAATCATAAAGTATATGGTGAAGCAATAGCAATTTTAGCTGGAGATGCTTTACTTACAAAAGCCTTTGAATTTATATCAGATATGAAGTATAATAAAGATATATCAAGTGATGCAAAAATTAGAGCCATTTATGAACTTTCACTTTTAGCTGGGGATAAAGGAATGGTCGCTGGTCAAGTAGCAGATATTGAAGCAGAAAATAAAGTTGCAGATAATTTATTGGTAGATTTTATACACCTTAATAAGACTGCTGCACTAATTAGATATTCAACAAAAATAGGTGCGATTATTTCTACAAATAATGATGAAGATATAAATAGGCTTGATAAATTTGGTAAAAATATTGGATTAGCTTTTCAGATAATTGATGATATTTTAGATATAATTTCAGATACGAATATATTAGGTAAAAATGTTGGTAGTGATATAGAGAAGGGAAAAGCAACTTTCCCAACTATTTATGGTATTGAAAAATCAAAAAAAATAGCAGATGAATTAATAACTGAAGCTATAGATTTACTACTTCCGTATAATGGAAAAGCAGATATGCTTAAAGAAATTGCATTATATATTACAAAGAGGCAATCATAAGTAAAGATAATTCTCAAATAGATATATACAGTTTGAAATTACCAGATGACTTAAAAAATCTTAACTATAATGAACTTGATGAAGTCGCATCTCAAGTTAGAGACATTATAATTAAAACAGTTTCTAAAAATGGTGGTCATATTGCACCAAGTCTTGGTGTTGTAGAACTTACAATAGCAATATTGAGGTTTTATAACATTTATGAAGATAAAATATTTTGGGACGTTGGGCATCAAAGTTATGCTTATAAAATTTTAACAGATAGACTTAATCAATTCCATACGTTAAGAACTTATAAAGGTATTAGTGGCTTTATTAAACCAGACGAAAGCCCTTACGATGTTGCTACATCTGGTCATGCAAGTGTTGCCATATCAGAAAGTCTTGGAGTAGTAGCTGGAAACAATATTCAAAAAAGAAGTAGTAAGACTGTTGCTATTATAGGTGATGGAGCTATTAGTGGTGGCATGGCGTTTGAAGCTCTTAATAACTTGAGTAATATTGATAAAAATTTAGTTATCGTATTAAATGATAATGAAATGTCTATTAGTCCTAATGTAGGAGCTTTTTCTCGCTATTTATCTGGAACTTTAACAAGTAACTTTGTTATGAAAGTTAAAAAAGATTTGCAAAATATTATAGAAGATGCACCCTTAGGCGATAAGGTATTATCTTTTGCTAAAAAAATAGAAAAATCAGTAGTTAGTTTCTTTACACCAGGTTCTTTTTTTGAAAGTTTAGGGATAACTTATATAGGACCTGTAAATGGTCATAACATAAAAGATATAGAAAAAGCACTTTCAAATGCTTTTTTATTAGATTCTCCAGTATTAATTCATACAGTTACAGTAAAAGGTAAGGGTTATAAATTTGCTGAAGAAAATTCTGATATTTTTCACAGTGTTCCAGCTTTTGATATTGAAACTGGTAAATCTTTAAAAAAATCAAATAATAAAAGTTGGACAGATGTATTTGGTGAAAAGATTGTTGAAATGGCAGAAACAAATGATAAAATTGTTGCTATTACTGCCGCAATGAAAGATGGAACTGGTTTAAATACTTTCTCTAAAAAATATAGCAATAGATTTTTTGATGTTGGTATAGCCGAACAACATGCAGTTACTTTTTCAGCAGGGTTAGCAATATCAGGAATGAAACCGTATTTTGCAGTTTATTCAACATTTTTACAGAGAGGATTTGACCAAATAATACATGATGTTGCAATATCTAAATTACCAGTTACTTTTTGTATTGATAGAGCTGGAATAGTAGGTGCAGATGGAGCAACTCATCATGGAATTTTTGATATTAGTTATTTAAGGCTTATTCCAAATATTATTATTATGTTACCAAAAGAAAAATATGAACTTGAAGAAATGCTTGATATTAGTTTAGATTGTAATAGTCCTGTAGCAATACGTTATCCAAGAGGTAATGTGGCATGTTACGATAATATAGAATATAAAAAGGTAGAATTAGGCAAGTTAGAAGTAGTTTTTTCAGGAAAAGATATTGCGATAATATCAGCAGGGCATATATTTGAAGAAAGTTATAAATTGTATAAAAAATTATTAGATAACAATATTAGTTCGTCTCTTATTAATATAAGATTTTTAAAACCTTTAGATAAAGAAAATATTATAAATGAAATCAAAGATAAAAAACTAGTAGTTACTTTTGAAGAGAACGTATTAAAAGGTGGATTTAACGAAGAAATTCAATCTATAATAATAGACAATAATTTTAATATAGAAATGATAAAAGTTGGTTTACCAGATACGTTTTTTGAACATGGAAATCTTGACGATTTACGCAAACAAATGTGTATAGATGCAGATACAGTTTTTAGTAAAGTAGTTGAAAAATTAAAAAAAATTAAATAAGTGTTTATATGAGAAATGCAGCATTAATAGTAAAACCTAAGGGAGAAAATCTACCATCAATAGTTAAATACGTACTTGAAGTATTAGAAAAGTATAATATTAATCCTATGGTAGAACATGAAACAGCAGTTAGATTTAATATTAACATTCCAACTTTTAGCATTCAAGATATGCGTAGATTGGCAGATTTTGTAATTGTTTTAGGTGGAGATGGAACATTACTATATACTTCAAGAATGTTTCGTTTAATAAATATTCCAATACTTGCCTTTAATTTAGGTAGATTAGGGTTTATAATGGAACTTGAAATGTCAGATTTTGAGCAAATTATATCTGACGCAGTAAATAATAAATTAAATTTAAAAAGACGAATGAAAATTACAAGTGAAATAAAAAGTGGAAATGAAGTTATATTTGAGGAAGAAGCTCTTAATGAAGTAGTAATAAATAAGGGAGCTCCTTCAAGAATGTTAGAGTTAAGCCTATATATAGATGGTAGTCATATTACTAAATATAGATCTGACGGTGTTATTATATCAACGCCTACTGGTTCTACTGGATATACTATATCAGCTGGAGGTCCAATAGTTCATCCAGATATGGATACTATAATAGTTTCTCCTATTTGTCCTCATGCTTTAAATATAAGACCTATAGTTTTGCCACATAGAAGTGTTATTTCTGTAAAACTTGAAAGTAAAAGTGTTGAAGCAGTAGTTACATTTGATGGTCAGATTGTAAGACAATTTAGACAAGATCAGGAAATAATTATCAAAAAATCTCCAGTTTATGCAAATATTGCAGTTAAACAAGGCAGAAATTATTACTCTGTTCTTAAAAATAAGTTAGGTTGGGGAGGGGAGCTTTGCTAACTTATTTAGGTGTGAAAAATTTTACGGTTATTGAGACGGCTGGATTAGAATTTACTAAAGGACTTAATGTTATCACTGGTGAAACTGGAGCTGGAAAATCTGTTTTAGTTGGTGCATTAAAATTTTTAGCTGGTGATAGATTAAACAGAGCAGTTTTAAGAGAGCCTGATAAAAATTTGTATGTAGAAGGGATTTTTTATTCAACAGAAAGTCTTGATAAAGATATTAAAAATGATTATGAGATAGATGATGAATTAATATTATCAAGGCAAGCAGATGATTCTGGAAAAAATAAAGTTTTTGTCAATGGAAGATTAGCTCCAGTTACAAAGTTAAAAGATATTTGCCAATATTTGATTGATATTCATGGGCAAAATGAGAATCAATTTTTATTTAATTCATTAAAACATCTTGATTTTATTGATTATTTTGTTCCAAAAGAAGTATTAAATGAATATTCTACTGCTTATTCATTATATAAACAAAAGTCTATTGAATTATCAGAATTAAAAAAACAAATTGATGAATCAAATAAACTTAAAGAAATGTATGAATTTCAATTAGAAGAAATTTCTGCATTAAATATAAATATAGATGAAGATAGTAAAATTAATGAAAAAATTGAATTTTTATCTCATATAGAAAAAATAAGAGAATCTTCTGCATTATGTTTAGATTTACTTAAAGAAGGAGAAATTTCTGCATTAGATTTAATAGGAAAAGCAGAAAAATCATTATCAAATATATCTGAATTAGCTCCAGAATTAAATAAAGCATTAGAATTTTTATATTCTGCTTCAAGTAGTATTAATGATTCTGTTTCTTATATAGAAAGTGTTTTTTCAGAACAAAATATTTCTCCAAATGAATTAAATTCCCTTATTGATAGAAAGTTTAAATTGCAAACATTATTCAAGAAGTATGGTAATGATATAGAAAGTATTATTGCTTATAAGGAAAATATTGAAGAAAAATTAAGAAATACTTTAATCGGTGATGAAAAAATTAAAAATCTTGAATCTGAAGAAAGTTTATTATTAAAAGAAGCATTAGCAAAAGCAAATGAATTAAATACTAAAAGAAAAGAAGTATCTGATGAAATTTCAAAGAAAGTTTGCAATATTCTAAAGGATTTAGAATTACCATCAAGTAAATTTTTTGTTAAATTTTCTGAAATTGGTATTCTTGATAAAAGAGGTGGTATAGAGGCAGAATTTTATATTTCTACTAATGCTGGCTTTGAACCAGGACCTTTATCAACAGTTGCTTCAGGTGGAGAAATTTCACGTGTTATGCTTGCATTGAAAGAGGTTTTTGCTGAAGCTGACTCAATATCTACGCTACTTTTTGATGAAATAGATACTGGTATTAGTGGAAAAGCTGCAAAAAGTGTAGCAGAAAAATTAAAATCATTAAGCAAAAAGAAACAAATTATTGTAATAACTCATCTTCCAGTAGTAGCAGCCTTAGGAGATAGTCATTTTCATATATCAAAAAAAGAAAAAGATGGTTTATCACGGACAGATATTGTGAAAATTGATGGAAGTTATAGGGAAAATGTTATTGCTACAATGATTGCTGGCGAAGTTACAGAAAATTCTCTTTCTCAAGCAAAAGAATTATTAAGAGGAGCAATAATATAACATGGGATTACTTGATAAAATTGTATCTATATACGAATGGGCATTATCTTTATTGGGAGATGCTATAGTTTGGATTGTAAAAGTTGTTGGTAAACTTGGATATATTGGAATTATATTACTTATGGGGCTTGAAAGCTCTTTTATCCCTTTTCCAAGTGAAGTAGTTGTGCCACCTGCTGGTTATATAGCTTCTAAAGGTGAAATGAATTTATTTTTTGTTATTATATCTGGGATAATAGGTTCTATATTAGGTTCTTTATTAAATTATTGGTTAGCAGTTCGTTTTGGACGTTCTTTTTTATTAAAGCATGCAAAATGGTTTTTTTTAAATGAGGAAAAATTTAATAAGTTTGAAATGTTTTTTAATACTCATGGTGAAATTACAACTTTTGTTGGAAGGCTTATCCCAGTTGTTCGTCAATATATATCATTTCCAGCTGGTTTAGTCCGTATGAATTTGACAAAATTTATTATTTATACTGGATTAGGTGCAGCTATTTGGGTTACCATTCTTGCATACGTTGGATATTTTGTTGGAAATAATATTGACCTTGTAAAAGAAAATATTCATACTATCATGTATATCGTTTTTCCGGCATTGTTTTTGCTTGTATTTATTTACGTGATAATTTATAAGATTAAAAAGAAAAGGAGTATTAACAAACTATGATAAAAAAAATATTTTTAATACTATTTGTTTTTTCTTTCGTAAATATTTCTTACGCAGAAATGTATAAAGTTAAAAGAGGTGATACTTTAGTAGAT
The DNA here is from genome assembly GCA_045538075.1 of Mucispirillaceae bacterium. GTDB lineage: Bacteria > Chrysiogenota > Deferribacteres > Deferribacterales > Mucispirillaceae > JAZSQT01. Next base: position 2,672 of record JAZSQT010000088.1, on the reverse strand, counting down.
ATTTTATCTGAAAAAATGTATGTTACTGATTTTAATTACTTAAATACTAAGATAAAAAAAGTTTATCGTCCTTTTCTCTTAAAAGCCGGTATGGTAATGGATATTCAGGAAAATAATGCCACAATTTTTATTGATAAAGAAAAAGATTTAGTTATCAATGTTGATAATGGTGTAGTTTCATCTGTAACATTAAAAAAACATGAAGTAGATATTATGAATGTTCTTGTTACTGGCATTATTGAAACAAATCTCTTTGATGCAGTTAAAAAATCTGGAGAGGATGCAGAATTGGCTGCTATGCTTGCTTCTATATTTGAATGGGAAATAGATTTTTTTAAAGATTTAAGACCTGGAGATAAATTTGCAGTTTTTATTGAAAAAAAATTCATAAAAAATAATTACGCTGGTTATGGAAAAATACTTGCAGCTGATTTTTATAATAGAGGTAAACTAAATAGGGCAATTTATTATAAAAATGGTAAAACAAGAGGATATTTTAACGAAAAAGGAAAGGCATTAGAAAGGGGCTTTTTGCGTGTTCCTTTAAATTATGCAAGAATAACATCTCGTTTTACTAACAGAAGGTTTCATCCAGTTTTAAAAGAAGTAAGACCTCATTATGGAGTTGATTATGCAGCTCCAATTGGGACGCCTGTAATGGCTACAGCATCAGGATACGTAGAAACAATAGGTTATAAGAGAGGTAATGGAAAGTATATAACATTACGCCATTCAAATGGTTATAAAACTTTTTATTTACATCTTAATGGATTTAATAAAAGACTAAGAAAAGGGTCTCCAGTTAATCAAGGTCAAATTATAGGCTACGTTGGTTCTACTGGATATTCAACTGGTCCACATCTTGATTATAGGATTAATAGAAATGGTAAATGGTTAAATCCTTTAAAATTCGTTGCAACACCAAAAAGATTAAAAAAATCAGAAATAGAAAGTTTCTTAGTTTTTGCTGAAGATAGGACTAAAGTATTAGATAGGGCCTTTCCAGTATATGCAGAAGCATTACCATATAACAATATAAGAATGTTAGAATTTTAAAGTTATATATGAAATTACGAAAGGGACGAAAAAACGTCCCTTTTTTAGTATAATATTTTCTTACGCTTTAGAAGCATTAAATTTGAGAGTAAGGCGAGAAACACGACGAGAAGCTTGTTTTTTTGCAATAGCACCTTTACGTGCAGTTTTATAAATAACACTAACAGCTTCTTTTAGTAAAGTTTCTGTGTTTTCAGCACCTGTTTCAAGAGCCTTATTATATTTTTTTATAAATGTTTTCATTTTTGACTTATTAGACTTGTTAATAAGATTCCTTTTTTCAGATTGACGGATACGTTTTCTGGCAGAAATAGTGTGAGCCACAAATACACCTCATTAATTTATTTTTTAATAGCTTTATTAAATAACAAGTATTAATCTTATTGTCAAGAAAAAAATAATATTTATTACAAGTCTATTTATAATTAATAATTTCTAGCATACATTTCAAAAAATCCTTGAGGATAACCACATACAGGGCAAGCCTTTAATGCTTCATCTCCATGATGATGGTAGCCACATTTTGAGCATTTCCATACAACTTCTTTATTTTTCTTAAACATCATTTCGTGTTTTATACTGTCTGCTAAATCAATATACCTTGCTTCGTGAACTTTTTCTACTTCTGATATTTTTCTAAAACTGAAAGCAATTTCTGGAAAACCTTCTTCATCAGCAATTTTTGCAAATTCAGGATATAATATTGTTGCTTCTTCATTTTCTCCTGCAGCAGCTGCATTTAAATTATGAAAAGTATCGCCATAAGTTGCTGGATATGTAGCATTTATGTGTATATTATGGATTTCATTTAAAGAGACATTTTTGATAATATGTTTATAAAATATTTCGCTATGAACTAACTCATTATCGGCAGTTTCTTTAAATATACCTGCAACTTGGTGAAAGCCATCTTTTTCTGCTCTTGTTTTAAAAATAGTATATCTTCCTCTTGCTTGACATTCTCCTGCAAAAGATTTCATTAGATTTTCAATTGTTCTTGTTCCTAATAAGTTTTTATTCATAAAGTCCTCCTTAGAATATAGTATTATTTTCTATTCAAAAAAATTAAAGTCAATAGATTTATATGGTCTATTATACTTTGTAAATTATTGATATATTAAGATATTTTCTATTTGTTATTGTCTAAATCTTTATTGATTTTGTAATTATTTATATGTAAAATAAGAATATAAATTGGGGTAAAATATGATAAAAAAAACTATATTTACACTTATGATTATATTTCTAAATAGTAGTTTAAATAGTCAAACTTTTAATGAATATAAGAAATCTCTTGAAACAGGCATGAATGATTATGAAGAAGATATATTATCTCAAATGAATAAATACACAGATATATTTAGAGAAGAAAGAGCTTTATACATTGATAAAGTTAATCATATATGGGGAGATAGTATAGTTAATTCTAATAAAATTTTAGCAGAATACTCATCAGATTTTAAAACAAGAAGAATATTTAATTTTGAAACTGGTGAGATAATTATTCAAAGTAAAAATAAAGATTTTAATAATAACAACCTTAAAGAAGAGCTATTATTACTTGTTACATCAAACAACATTACAATGGATAAAAATGATACTATTGCAAAAAATAC
>JAZSQT010000158.1:0-2572 GCA_045538075.1 Mucispirillaceae bacterium | reverse complement strand
AGATTTAGATAAATCAAATATAATTATATGGGGTCAAAGTTTAGGTGGAGCAGTTGCAAGTTATACTGCAGCAAATTCGCCTCATGCAGATAAAGTCAAACTATTAGTTATGGATTCAACTTTTACTTCATGGCGAGATATTGCAAAAGATTATGCAGCAAGTATATTTATCACTTGGCCTTTTCAGTATCCAATCAGTTGGTCTTTTCCAGATGATACTTCATCAAAAAATTATCTACCAGTATCAAAAATAAAAAATACATTAATAATCCATAGTAAAGCAGATACTTTAATAAAATATTCTCATGGTGAAAAATTATACGAAGTTGCTAACGAACCAAAAAAAATTATTCTTTTTGATTATGCAAAACATGCAAGAATATTGTTAAACCCTACAAATATACCAGTAATTATTGATTATATTGATAAAGTCGTAACATCAAAGGAGTAATATTATTTTGCATTAAAAATACGAATGCGTAAATGCTAAAAATTATTGCCTAAATTTAGACAGTCATTACGAGGAGTGTAACGACGAAGTAATCCAGTAAAAACATTTTATAAAAAATGTAGCACGAAATTTTTTGAATAATTTACTAAGAAAAATAGTATTCTTTATAAACTGCTACAATAATTTTAGAATTTACTTAAAATTTCTTTAAAATTTGCTTTTTTTCTTTATTATTCTATGTTAGTTTAAAACAGATTATAAGGGGTATATATGGCACAAGATAAAATGAATGTTGGTCTTGATATTGGTGCAAATTCTATTAAAGCAATATATCTCGCACCTACAAAAACTGGTTATAGTCTTGTTGCCGTTAAAGAATGTCGCTTAAAATCAAGTTCTACAGAAAATGGCTTTGTTTCTGATTTTGGTGAGCTTGTTGTTGGTATAAAAAGTATTATGGAAAGTGATTTTCCTACAAATAACATTGCTACAGCATTAAAAGGCGAATCAACTTTTGCTCGCAAACTTTCAGTTTATTGTGAAAATCCTAATGAATTATACGAGACTTTTCCATGGATAATAGATCAATATGTCGCCATAGACCCAGAAGAAATGAGCCTTGATTTTGAAATATTAGGCGAAGGTGAAAGGTATCACCACGTCAAAATTTTAGTTGTTGGTGCAAAAAAGGATACAATTACAGATATAGTATCAGTTATAGAATCTTCAGAAGCTGTGCCAAAAATAATTGAGCCAGAAACATTGTCATTAGCAAGGCTTTTTAGGGCAGTTAGCAAAGTCCATAATGATACTGTAATGATTATACATATTGGTTACGTCGGTTCATTAGTAATATTTTTGCATAATGGAACTTATGATTTTTCTCACGAAATAGATATTGGTGGAATGTATTGTTTAAATCAGCTTATTAATGAGTTAGGTTTATCTCGTGAAGAAGCAGAAAGTGCTATGATTAACCCAGAAAGTAGCCAAAATTCTGGTAAGGTTAAAAAAGCTATTTTAGACAAATTTAGTAAACCTTTTGCAGAGGATATTAAAAAAACTTTAAAATTATACGATTTTAAAGGTGGTAATAATCCATATAAAGTTATGTTATCTGGTGGTGCTTGTCAAACTTTTGGTATTATAGAAGTATTAAATGACGAACTATCTATTCCTGTTGAATATTTAGACCCTTGGTCAGTAGTTGAAATCCCAGCAGAATTAAAAAAAGCAATTAAACCTACAAGTAAATATACTTATAATGTAGCTGTAGGTTTAGCAATGAGTGGAAAAGTATATTAATGAATTTTTTTTATAAATATATATATGTTCTTTTTATTGTTTTAATATTAAATAGTTGTGCTACAAAGGGAGTTTTTTCTCCTTGTCATATATCTGGTGCTGAATTTTCTAAAACTGGTTTAAAATCGGTATCATTAAGGTTTGATTATACTGGAGCTTGTGATTTTAGACTTAATAAAGTATCTAATGCCGAATGGATATTTGAAATACCTGCTGGTGATTTTGATAACTTTACGCCAATATTTGATGAATTTTCTAAATCAAAAATATTATATACGAAACAAACAGTTGGTAGGTTTATTACTTACTTTAATAGTGATGTTGATATTGAGGTAAAAAACGAGGGTTCAAAAAGAGTTTTTATAATTAAAGAATATACAGAAGCTAAAAATAATATTGGCAATACAATTACTTCTGCAATATGTTTAAACAATATATCTAACTTTTTATTAAAAATTAATGGCAATGGTATTTTGCCTTATGAATACGGTAAAATTAGTAAAAATTCATATTATCTTGATATATTTAATAGTAGTATAGACGAAAATTTTAATTTATCAAAAGAATGTAAAGAATTTGTTATTATTAATAAAGTTTTATTTCCAGATAGGATTAGATTTATTATAAATAGTAGTGAAGCAAGTTTACTAAAACCATACACTAATAACTCATCAATTATTTTATCTAAAGATACTTATGAAAATGAAAAATATATATTAAATTTTGAAGAGATTAATAATAAAAATATTCAAACGATAAGAGTTTTTACTTCTTCAAAAGTAACTCCAAAAATAAATAATAGTAGCAGTAAAGATT
>JAZSQT010000099.1:0-2493 GCA_045538075.1 Mucispirillaceae bacterium | reverse complement strand
AAATATTCTTCTAATTCTTTCGCATAATTTTCAGCTTTAGGGTTGTTTTTTAAAAAAATTTGGACTTCATCTCGTATTGCTTTTCTTTGCTCTATTTCTTTTTTAAACTGGCTCATTTCTTGCTCCTCTTCTCTTATTTACAACGATATACTAATTTTCCATAGGTATTTGGTGTATAATCTTTGAGATAATCTCTTAAAACTCTTTTTACGTAACTTAAGTTTTTAGATTTAACTATAAAGTCTAAAGTTCCAGCAATTTGAACGTATGAAGTTGTGTGAGCGTATCCGTCATCATACCAATAGAAAATCCCGTTGTAAGACTTATCTTCTTCAACACAATAATAAGTGAAGTTCCCTTTCTTAATTATTTCAGTCATTGTTTTTACTCTCTTTTTATTTTTTTATTCAAGGGTAGTTAAACTACCCTTTTGCATTAATACCAATCATCAATAAGTTTAAAATTATTGTTAATTATTTCAGTAATAATATCCAGCCTATTTTCCAAATCGTTAAAATTAATTTTTTCAATTTCTGTAAATATATCTTTCATAAAGTCATATTCATATATAGTTATATTGTTGTCGTTGATTTTCATATGTCTATTTTTATCTTCGTTTAATTGATATTCTTCCTCTCTTTCTGTTATATTATAAAGTATTACATCTTTAAGATCTGATTGAAGATGATAACTGCCACCGTAAAAAATACATTCAGAATAACATTCTACAGTATTAATGTCGCTTGCTGTAACTTCTTCTATTACGTAATATATTTGACGTAGTGTAGGTATAACTCCATGTCCTCTATTAAGATACGGTTTTATTTCATTTTTTTTAACAAATTCCTTTAACTCCTCTAAACTATCTGATATTGCAACGTATTCCGAGTGGTCTAAGTCCTCTGTTAATTTCCTTTTCTCTGTGTTAATTATACTTGCCAGTTCTTCAAGTAAATAAAAAGTTTTTTCATTTTCAGTAAAATCGTTGAAAACTTTGTTTAAATCTGCATTTTTTTCTGTGTATATCATTTTTTCACCTCTTTTAAGTGGGGGTTATTAGCCCCCTAAATTATGCAATTTTCTTTATTATAGCATTACTTGTATTATGTATTCTTTTTAATGTTTTTTCTATCAATTCTTTTTTATTCTTGTCAAATGTATAACCCAATAGATAACCAATACTATAGTCGCTACTATCAATGTTAAGATAGCTACAAACAACATATGCAACGCTCTCGGCTTCAAATTCTCGCGTCTGATTGTCTAAGTCGCACGCATCATCATGAAGTAAAGAATGTGCGACTTCGTGAATAAGTGTTTTAATTTTTTGTGCGTTTGATAAATATTTTTTTACTCGTATCACGTTTGTTACTCTGTTATATGAACCATTTTCAAAAGTATTATCTTCGTGATAATGCACTGTAGCAGATGTTGCACTCTCAATAGCATATAGAATTGTTTCAACGTTTTCAACATTTTGCGTTAATTCTTTGCAGGTTGTTGGGTTTTTCTCGCTATTAGTTTGCGAAATGTCAAATACTGGCACATTAACAAAATATGCTAACTCTTCAATCTCAAGAGTTTCATTTGTTTCAACGTTCGTTTCTTTATACTTTCTGAAGGCTGGTGCAAATATTCTTATTGCTTTTGAATCTTTTTTTACGCTTACGCCTTCTTTTTTCCATTGGTTAAAGCCTTTAACCATCGTCGCATTTGGGTATTGACGATTGATTAACAAAGTGTTTTTAAAGCTAAAGCCGTTAAAGTTGGCAATTAGCCTTAAATAATTTTGAAATTTTTCGGATTGTTTCAATTCGTCAATTGCCAAATCCACTTGATTTAAAAGTTCTTTCGTTTTGTTAATTGTTATTGTTTTTGTCATTGTTTTCCCCTTACCTCGCTTTTTTGCGAGGATTTAAAAATTTTTTGAAAGTGCTACTTAATAGTAGCACTAACAGAAAACTTTTAAATATTTAAGCCAATTGATAATATTTAATATCTATTTCATTTTCAATTGACTTCAAAATATTTTCAGCCAGCTCTTCTTTTTCATGCCAAAACCAAACATCGTTATCTGTCCATTCGGAGCATTCTTTTTCAAAAATACATGCTTTTACATGCAGAACATCTTTTATTTCGTCTTTTACTTTTTCTGATACTTCATTGCTTGCTTCAATTGTTTCAAGCAGGTTTTTTGCTTTTTTGCTGGACAAATTAATAACATTTTCTCTTTTTATTTTAATATCGTTGTTGGCAAATGCTCTTAATAAGTCAATTATTTCTTTGTTGCTGTTAATGTCTTTACTATCTTCATATAGCTCTTCATAGTAGTCTGATATATAATCTTCACTATATATATAACCAAAAAACATTCTTTTTCTATTATATTCTACGTCTCTTAACTTATTAAACATTAAGCTAATTACATCTCTTTTTGTTGCAAGTATATGAAGCTCGAAATCATGCTCAATATACAATACGTCTTTTTCTTCT
>JAZSQT010000187.1:0-34716 GCA_045538075.1 Mucispirillaceae bacterium | reverse complement strand
TAAAGAATACAATTTTTGAACTTGAGTAGTAATGACATATATTTATTCAATGCTTTTTGGGAGCTTTGGGCTTGTCCCCGAATTTCGTTAAGTTTGTAAATATTAGCTTTTCAGGATAGAAAAGCAACCGAAAAAACGAGTAGTTTTTTCGTAAGTGGAGCAAAACCACGCTTGGGAGCAAGCTCGGAAGCTAAAACGGCTCGCATAAATTAAGCTCGCCCCGTTTTTATGCGTAACGGTTGACAAAAAATTTTAGGACAAAATTTTTTGTATCATTTATCAAGATTAAAAAATTGTGTTCTTTAGGAAAGTTGATATTGAAATAACCTTTACACCGAAACGAGTATATAAAAATAGAAATTTTTTATATAGTTTATAGATTTTCACGACGTTTAAAATCGTCTCGCAATGACTTTAAAAGGGTTAATGACGTAAAAACAGTCATTACGAGGAGCAAAGGGACGAAGTAATCCAGTAAAAAAGGTTAACAAGAAATTTAGAATAAATTTTTTGTATAATTTGTGGATTGCCACGACGATTAAAATCGTCTCGCAATGACTTTAAAAGGGTTAATGACGTAAAAACAGTCATTACGAGGAGCAAAGGGACGAAGTAATTTAGTAAAAATTGTAAGATTGAAATTTAATCTTAATTAAGTGTATCAAATTTACTTCTACAAAAAGGTTTAGAAAAAATTTAAAGAGTATATACTTTATTGCAATAATTATTTGAATTTACCTATATTGCAAGCACATAAGAAAGCCTTGTTTTCAATGCTAACTCTATTTATTTATCCAATAATTTTTGCTTGCCTCATTATTAAAACTTTATTTTCTACTCTACATCTACAATTCTGATAAAACTTGTGTTATAAGTTTGTCCAAAAGGTAGCCCAGCTGTAATGACTACTTTATCGCCTTTTTTTATAGCATTTGCATTTTTTGCAATTTCTACTGCACCAGCAACTAAGTTATCAGTATCTTTTACCTCTTCTGTAAGCATTGGAGTAGTGCCCCAAATAAGGCTCATTTTACTACAAATATCTTCTTTATTAGTGAGTGCTATAATTTTGCAATTTGGTCTAAACATAGATATACTATAGGCAGCATAACCTGCAGCAGTATAACAAATAATTGCTGAAGCATTAACGTCTTTTGCAAGCCAACAAGCAGCTCTGCCTATTGCTTTTGTAAGAGAACCTTCATTACAAACGATAGATGTATCGTTACTTAAAGATGAGATAGTATGAGGTTCTGCTGCACGAGCAATTTTTGACAAAGTTTCAACGGCAAGTTCTGGATATTTGCCGTTTGCTGTTTCATCTGACAACATTAAAGCATCTGTTCCGTCTAATACGGCATTGGCTACATCTGTAGTTTCGCCCCTTGTAGGTCTTGATGAAGCAACCATACTTGCAAGCATTTGTGTTGCAGTAATAACAAACCTACCAGCAGTTCTAGCTGATTTTATAATATTTTTTTGGATATGAGGGATTAATTCTAAAGGCATTTCAACACCTAAATCGCCCCTTGCAACCATAACGCCATCAACTTGATCTAATATCTCATCTAAATTATCAACGGCTTGTGGTTTTTCTATTTTTGCAATTAAACGTGGTTTATAATTGCTTTCTGCAATAACCGATTTTATTTCTTTTAAATCATTGGCACTACGAACGAAACTCATTGCCACAAAATCAACTTTTTCTTCAAGACCCATTAATAAATCTGCTCTATCTTTTTGACTAAAAGCAGAAACTTGCAAGTTTGATTGAGGCATATTTACACCTTTTCTTGAAAAGGCAATACCACCAGTAACAACTTTGCAATATATTTTGACTCCGTCAATTTTTGTAACAATTAAATCCATTAAGCCATCAGCTATTAAAATTCTCTCTCCAACTTCAAGCTCTTTGTGGATACCAACGTAATCTACAGGGATACAATCACTACAATTTTCGCTACTATCTGCTAAAACAACTTGGCTACCATCAATTAACCTAATGCCATCTTCTGGCAAGTTGCCTAATCTAATTTTTGGACCACACAAATCTTGCAAAATACCGACGTAAACACCTAACTCTTTTGCAACTTCTCTAACTAATTTAATCGTTGCTCTATGGCTATCGTGGTTGCCGTGAGAAAAATTAAGACGGGCAACATTCATGCCATTTTCTATCATTTTTTTAATTATTTCTCTGCTATTTGAAGCTGGACCTATAGTGCAAATTAGCTTAGTTTTTGAATATTTATACATTGGTTACCCTTTAAACTTTACTTTATTTAGGATACAATTAATAACGTATATTTTCAAGAAACTTTTAAAACAATAACAAAAAAGCCACATATTAATGTGGCTTTTTATTGATATTATTTTCGTTCAAAACCTTCAAAAATAACTATTTTCAATTTAGTATATTTAATTTTATTATATTATTTTGAAAATAAATCTAATGAGCCGTCTTTATTCACAAAACCTACATGTGTTATTATTGGCAATTCTGATCCACCAGTATAATTTTCAAAAAATATATCTATTAATGCTATATTTTTATGTTTATTACTATTATATTTATTCATATCAATACCTATTTTTAAACTAGCACCATGAACAGAAATAATTGTGGTTTCAGGATTAAAAATCATAATATCTGTTGGATATTTTGTCCTATCATAAACAGCAATTGAAGGAAATGGAAATTCTAATGTGCCACTACCTTTTGAAACCCTAAAATTATCTGTTCCATAATAAAAAGGAAATTCAAATTGGCTTCCAGCTTCATTTGCAAAACCAGTAGCTTCACTATAACCACCTAAACATATATTATCATCATAGCATAAATCGTATAGTTTGGTTTGACCAAGAGTATTCACAAGATCTGTTTTTGAACCAGTAAAATTCTCATATCCATTACCATTATATTGAAATAATAAATGTCTTGGATAAGCCCAGTCATAATCCATAGCATCTCTTGGTGCTACATCTACCCTAAATTTTTTGCTTGGAGAAGTCCCATAAACTCTTATTGCAAAATACATATAATTTTGACCACTTGAGCTATCTGGTCCCTCTTCAGCTGTAAACAAAAATGCTTTATCTGTATTTGACTTATACTGAATTGTTACTGGTAGATAAGTAGATATTTTTACTTTATCACTACTATCTAATACTACAAAAATCAATCCATAACTTCCTGTTAATTCTGAAGCTTTTAATTCAACTGATAAACCTTGTTTATTATCAATAATATTTTCATTATAAACACTATATATATCTGTCTTTACATTTTCTGCATCTTGCTCTGTATAATTACCAAGATACCAAAGATATTTATCACCATTTCCAGATGTGCTTAGGGGAGGAGTAACAGATGCCTTTAAAATACCGTTTTCTCCTACAGTATTTATTGTGTATCCATCTATATTAACTATACTACTTGACGGTGGATTATCTGATGACCCATTTGAATTTGACGAATTATTAGAATTATTAGGATTATTAGAATTTTCTGAATTATTTTGATTATCAGAAATATTAGCATTATCAGAAGAATTAGTTGAATCAGAACAACTTGATAACATTAATACAAAAATAAATAAAAATATATTAGCTAATTTTCCCATAAAAAACCTCTCTTTAAGTATGAATATAAGAAAATATTTAAAAATATACAAGTATTATATTATTAAATTTTTGTTAAAATGAAATAAAATTACTTATATTATCTAAAAGTTATTAAAACAAATTATCAATTTACCATTATTTAACATTTTTTCATTTTATGTTATAATGATGATTCTATAAGTTTTTTCGTATAATTCTCTTGTGGATTATTCATTATTTCATAAGATGATGATTTTTCTACTATTAAACCATTTTTCATTATTATTACTTCATTGCAAACAGAGGATATTAAACTTAAATCATGAGATACAATTATATAAGATAAATTATATTTTTCTCTTAAATTATTTAGCAGTTCTATAATTTGAAATTTAGTTTGCACATCTAATGACGATGTTGGTTCATCAAAAATAATAATTTTTGGTTTCATTATAATAGCTCTTGCTATAGCTATCCTTTGTCTTTGCCCTCCAGAAAATTCGTGAGGGTATCTATTTTTTATACTTGGATTAAGCCCTGTTGAAATTAATGCTTCATCTACTAACTTTGAAATTTCATCATCACTATTTATATTAAATGCCTTTAAACCTTCTTTTACTATCATTTCTATAGTCATTCTTGGATTTAAGCTACCCATAGGGTCTTGAAAAACCAATTGTATATATCTTCTCATTAATCGTTCATTTTCTCCTTTTAAAGATGAAAATAACTTATCTTCAATATAAACATCGCCAGTAAAATCAACTAATTTAACTATTGCCTTAATTAATGATGTTTTACCACTACCAGATTCACCAACGATACCTAAACTACTACCCTTTAATAATGAAAATGATATATTGTTTACTGCGTGTTTTTTATAATTTTTATAGTTAAATAAACCTTTTTTCGTTTCATATATTACATTAACATTATTTAATTTTAAAATTACTTCATTAGAAATATTTTCAGTTACTGGTAAAAATTCTTTTTTAGATATTAAAAGTTTCGTATATTCGTGTTTTGGGTTTTCAAATATTTCTTTTACCATACCTTCTTCAATAATAATCCCATTTTTAGCTATAATAGCACGATCTGCATATTTTTTTACTATTGCCATATCGTGAGTGATTAAAATTACAGTCATATTATATTCTTTTTTTATTTTTTCAATTAAATCTAATACTTCTGCTTGTATAGTTACATCAAGAGCAGTTGTAGGCTCATCAGCAATTAATAATTCTGGATTATTTGAAAGAGCCATAGCAATCATTATCCTTTGTCTTTCTCCTCCACTAAAAAGAAACGGATAATCACTTATCCTATTTTCTGCATCTTTTATTCCACATATATTTAGCAATTCTATTGCTTTTTTATCTGCTTGTTTTTTACTTAATTTATTAGTTATTCTTAACTTTTCTGTAATTTGTTTGCCTACTTTATGTAAAGGATTTAAACTAACCATTGGTTCTTGAAAAATATATGCAATTTGTGAACCTCTTATTTTTTCTAATTCTTTACTATTATCGTAATTAATCTCTTTATTTTTAAAAAATATTTTACCACTTTTTTTTATTGCTCCAAAATCTTTTAATAATCCAGCAATAGATAAAGTTGCTACAGATTTTCCAGAGCCAGACTCTCCCACTATTGCTAAAGTTTCACCTTTATAAACGTCGTAAGAAAAATCTTTTACAGCATGGGTAACACCAAATTCATTTATAAAATCAATAGATAAGTTTTTTACTTGAAGAATTTTTTTCATGTTAATAAACTCAATTTAAATTATTTGGAGCAAAAGCATCTCTTACACCTTCTCCAATAAAAACTAAAACACTTAATAATGTTGATATAACCACAAAAGCTGATATACCAATCCATGGAGAATGAATATTATTTTTACCAACAGATAATAGCTCTCCTAATGACGCAGAACCAGTAGGCATTCCAAAACCTAAAAAATCTAAGGAAGTTAAAGAAGCAATAGAACCACTTAAAATAAATGGCAAAAAAGTTAGTGATGCAGTTAACCCATTAGGCAAAATATGTTTAAATATTATATTGCGATTTTTTACGCCTAAAACTTTTGCAGCCTCAACGTATTCAAGATTACGACTTTTTAAAAATTCTGCACGAACGACACCAACAAGTTTTGTCCACCCAAACAAAGTCATTAAAAATAATAAAATCCAAAAACCAGAACCTATCATACTACTTGCCATAATTAAGATGTAGAGAACTGGAATACCAGACCAAATTTCAATAAATCTTTGTCCTATAATATCAATTTTACCACCATAGTAGCCTTGTATCGCACCTATTATTATACCTAAAATTGAAGTAAAAATAGTCAATAATAACCCAAAAATAACCGATATTCTAAAGCCATAAATAAGCCTTGCAAAAACATCTCTACCTTTATCATCAGTTCCCAAAATATTTTGCAATGTAGGTTTTGTAGGTGCTGGTGATGGCAAATTATACTCAATAGTATCGTAAGAATATCTAATTGGTGGCCAAATAGCAAAACCGTTATTTTTTATATTTTCTATCATAAATGGATCTTTATAATCAGCTTCTGATTCAAAAAATCCTCCAAACTCATTTTCTGAATAAACTTTTATAAAAGGAAAATAAAATTTATCGTTATATTTTAAAAATATCGGTTTATCGTTAGCAATAACTTCTGCAAATAAGCTAAAAATAAAAAGAATTAAAAATATTATTAAAGAATATTTAGCTCTTTTATTTGCTATAAATCGTGAAATTCTTCGTTTTGTAAGGGCTGATACTACCATTATTAATTTAACCTACTATACTTTTTTAAAAGATATTCTTGGATCTATAGCAATATACATTAAATCGCTAATTAAATTTAATATTAACCCAATTAATGTAAAAATATATAAGGTTGAAAACATTACTGGATAATCTCTATTTAATGCTGCTTCAAAACCCATTAACCCAAGACCGTTTAAAGAAAAAATAACTTCAATTAACAAAGAACCAGTAAAAAACATAGATATAAATGTAGCCGGAAAACCAGATATAACTATTAACATAGCATTCCTAAATATATGACCATATAAAACTCTTTTTTCTGTAATACCTTTTGACATTGCCGTAATAACGTATTGTTTTTTTATTTCTTCTAAAAAAGAATTTTTTGTAAGTAGAGATAAAGATGCAAAACCTCCTATTACCATTGAAATAATAGGTAAACATAAATGCCATAAATAATCTAATATTTTACTAAATAAACTCATCTGGCTAAAATCGTCTGATACAAGTCCCCGTAAAGGAAACCACGAAAAATAGTTTCCACCAGCAAAAAATATAATTAATATTACTGCAAATAAAAAAACTGGAATAGAACTTCCTAAAATCATAAAAAATGAAGATATTGCATCAAAAGGTGTTCCGTTTTTTACTGCTTTTTTAATGCCTAATGGAATACCAATTAAGTATATTAAAAGAGTGCTCCATACACCTAAGGAAATAGAAACTGGTAATCTTTCTTTTATCATCTCAATTATTGATTTATCATTAAAAAAACTTTCGCCAAAATTAAAAAGAATATAATCTTTCATAGTCGTAAAATATCTTTCTAATATTGGTTTATCAAAACCGTATATTTCTTCAATTTTTTTAATTAATTCTGGAGATAAATTTTCTCCACCTTCATACTTATTTGTTATAACATCATTATCACTTGATATTGTTCCCATTGAATTTTCTTCAGCTAATGCAACATCTTCTGCCCTTTGATTGTCTCCTGAAATTCTTGCAATCATTGATTCTACTGGTCCACCTGGAGCTGCTTGAATGAGAAAGAAATTTAATGTTACGATACCAAATAAGGTTGGTATAATTAATAACAGCCGTTTAATTACGTATTTATACATTATTTATTTACCAACCGATTAATTTCATTGTTTCTATCTTCGTTAATCCACCATGTATTAAACCCTAAAGCATATAATGGAGTAATATCTGGTCTATAAAACTTATCCCAATAAGAAATTTTCCATTCATCTGAATAGCCTGCTGGAATCACGTAGTAACCTTGCTTCAACACCCAATCTAATGCTTTTGTATAATTAATAATTTCTTGACGAGTTTTTGACGCTACTATCTTTTCTATTAAATTATCTACAGCTTGATTTTTAATTGCAGAATAATTTCTACTTCCTTTTTCCATTGCAGTTGCACTATGCCACATACTCCTTTGTTCATTACCAGGAGAATTAGATTGTCGCATTAAAGAATAAATCATCATATATTCCTTATTGCGTACTTTTTCAACGTAAGAACTACTGTCTAAAAGTTTTATATTAAAATCTATCCCTATTCTCTCTAATGACTTTTTAAAAGGTAATAAATCTTTTTCTAAAGATTTTGATGATATAATTATTTCTAAAGATAATTGCTTACCTTTTTCATCAACCATTTTACCATTTTTATACGTATATCCTGCTTGCTTTAATAAATTTACGGCTATTACTAAATTTTCTCTATTATTATCAGATTTACTAACTGGATATTTAAAGGGGGTATTTAACAAAGTATCGCTAACTCCTACCCACTCTTTTTTGATTATACTTTTTAAATCATAACTTAACTCTTGGCCACTTGCAAGTAGTGAATTAGAAAAAAAACTATCATGACGCCTATCTTGAGAAAAATATATATTTTTATTTAACCATTCATAATCATAGGAATAAAGGAGTGCTTTACGAACTATTATATTATCAAGAGGTTTTACTGATGTATTTAAAAAAATACCTTTCATTCCTTGTGGGTTTTTATGGTGTATTTCTTCTTTTTTTATATATCCATTATCAAAAAATTTTCCAACGTATCCACGATACCACCTTTTGCCAGATGATTCACTAATCAAATCAAAATGACCAGCCTTAAATGCCTCAAAAGCAACTGTTTGATCTCTAAAATATTCAAAAATTATTTTATCAAAATTATACTGACCTTTATTTACCGGAATATTTTGACCCCAATAATCCTTTACCCTTTCAAAAACAACTCTCTTACCAGCTTCAAATTCACCAATTTTGTAAGGACCACTACCGAGAGGTATTTCTAATGTTGATTTAGATAAATCTCTTGTCTGCCAAAAATGTTTAGGTATCACCGTAAGTTGACCAACAATTAAGGGCAATTCTTTACTAAAAGCACCTTTTTTGAATGTAAATTTTACTTTATAAGGACTTAATGCTTCACATTTTTCTATTAATTTATAGTAATTTTTATAAAAAGGGCTAACTTCTGTAATTTTATTGAAACTAAATACTACATCTTCTGATGTTAAAGGTTTGCCATCGTGCCATTTTGCCTCTTTTCTTAAATTAAATATAACGTAAGAAAAATCTTTAGGATATTCCATACTTTCTGCCAATAAACCGTAATAAGATTCTGCTTCATCAGATGAACTTTCAAGTAATGTATCGTATATATATCCTGAAGATTTAAAAGATATACCTTTTATAGCAAAAATATTAAAACTATCAAAAGTCCCTACTATCCCTCGCTTAAAAATGCCACCTTTCTTAGCATTTATATTAACGTAATCGTAATGAGTAAAATTTTTATCATATTTTAGCTCTTCTGTTAATGATATACCATGAGATTTTATTACTTCTGCATAAGTATTTACTGAAAAAATTAAAAATAAACATAAGAAAATAATTTTATACATATCTATTTTACCTTTTGATTATAAGACCAAATAAAAGTTTTATGACCTTTGAATACGTATTGAATAAGTTTATTTATTTCATCTAAATCATATTCTTTCACTATATTAACAATATCTTTAGATGATATTATTTCTTCATTTTTCAAAATATTTAATGCAATATTATTTGATAGAAATTTATTTTCTTTTCCACTTTTTTCTATAGATAAAATTTGAGCTTTTCTTGCTGATTCAAGTTCTTCTTTAGTAATGCCTTTTTCTATAAAATCTTCTACTATTTCCATTGTATTTTTAATAATTTCTTCCTTTCTTTTAGGGTCGCAAGTAAAAGATATTCTGCCTAAAAAGTCATCAGATGGATAATCTAAATACCTTAAAATAACGCTAATAGAATAAACACCACTTAATTTTTCTCGCACCGTCTCTCTTAATCTATTTCTTAATATATTTCTAATTGGATACATTTTATACGTAGCATTACTATAACTACCTACACTTTTATCTAAAAATATATTAACTTCTGAACGATTTTCTGTATCACCATACCCATCTGCACTACCATTATTAACTTGCACTATTCTATTTTTTACAACAAGTTTCTTATCTGATTTTTTTATGCCAGAAATGTATTTAGAAGCTAATTCTAAAACCTTATCAGTTTCTAAATCTGATGAAATTACAAAGACGAAATTATTTATATCTAAATAATTATCTTTAAATATTTTGATTAAATTATCGTATGTAATTTTTGAAATATCTTCTTTTAAAAAGTAAGTTTTACGGTAATTACTATCATACATTTTTGGAGCAATTTCCCTTAAAAACAACTTTTTATTATCTTTTAAATCATTACTAACTTCATTTTTTACGCTTTTAATAATAGAATCTAACGTATCATTATTTATATTACCACTCGTAAAATATTTATACAAAAGCTGAAAATATGTTTCTATATCCCTTGTATCACCAAAGCCTTCAATATCAAAAGTATAATCCGTTGCCTTTAAAGATATATTAACTTGTTTATTTGACATATAACTAAGTAATTGCCTTGCACTAACATCATTATATCCACTTAAATTAACTGCCTTTAAAGCAACTGGTAGCAACATTGCGTCCATATCATTTAAGATAGATGAGCCACCTTTTTTTCTTCCTACTGCATAAAATTTATTTTTTTCTTCTTTGTTGTAATTTATAATTAATCTTACACCATTTGAAAATAACACATCTACTGCATCAAGATTTTTTAATTTTTTTTGAGATACTATTTCACCTTTTTTAACATCTTCTTTAATTAATTTTATATCTGAATAATCGTATTTTTCTTGAGTTATTTTTGATTTTGATACGTTATTTATAATTTTTTTAAAAATTTCTGTATTAATATTAATTTTACCTAAATCACTTTCAGGTATAGTAACAGTCAACAAAACTGATGGCGAAGAAGTTAATTCTTTAAAAGCTCTATTAAAACTCGTTAAATTTGTATCATTAAAAAATCTTTCAAACAAAACTTTATCTTGTGAAAAATCTGTTAAATAGCCTCCAAAACTATCGTAAGCACAAATATCTGCTGCATATTTTTCTGATTCATATCTAAAATCTGGCTTTGCTGCTCGTTCTAAATATGTTATACGTCCGTTCTTAAATTCTTTTAATTCATTTATATTAAATCCATACCTTTTTACAGATTCTATTTCTGTTAAAAATTCAATTAACGACTTATCAAAAGTTCCTTTTTCAAAAGTAGCATTAAAAGATGATATTCTAACTCCACCATTCGTTTGAGTTACACCTCCACGAAAATTTAACAAATTACTTTTCTTCTCATTAATTTTAAGAGTAATTCGTTTATTTAACATAGCTATACTACTTTGCATTAAGGTTAAATCTTTAAAATTGCTATAATTTTCTGGTCTTACCCCTTTTTCAAAATAACTTAAAGTTACATTTAATCCCTTAGCCTCTTTATCACTAATAATATTTACTCTTACACCATCTATTATAGGTATATTTGTATCTGCCTTTTTTGGAGTATTATTTTTTTTCATTGAAGAAAAATATTTTTCTATATATTTTTTTGCTTCTTCTGTTTTTATATCCCCAACAACTACTATACTCATATTATTAGGGACATACCATTTTTTGTAGTAACCCTCCACAAGTGATTTATCAGCATTTTTGATTATACTTCTATCGCCAATAGGGTCTCTTTCTATATATAAAGAACCTTTAAGAAGTTCTTTTTTTGATTGCTTAGCTAATCTACTCCTTAAATCACTTCGCATTCTTTCTTCTTCTAAAATAACACCACGCTCAGATATTACCTCTTTTTCATCAAAAGTAATTCCATCTGCCCAATCTCTCATTACAGCAAATGCCTTTTCTACCAACACTTTATTATCAGCAGGTATAGTTAACTGGTAATTTGTAACATCAGTTGATGTATAAGCATTGCTATCTAAACCAAATACTAATCCAGCTTCTTCCATAAACTTTATAATACTATTATTAGGAAAGTTTTTAGTTCCATTAAAAGCCATATGTTCCACAAAATGAGCTATTCCCAACTCTTTTTCTGTTTCATTTAATGAGCCACTACGAACATTTAGACGAAATTCTACTTTGTTTGATGGAAAATTATTTTCTCTTATATAATACTTAAATCCATTATCTAATACCCCCATAGTAACATTATCACTAAAAGGTATTTTTTCTTCTGCATTAACGAAACTACTATAAAGTATCAGATAAATAACTACTAAAACATATATACTATTGCTTTTTAATCTATTAATCATTTACTACTCCACAACGACATTAATTATCAAGTTTAAAATTAATAGGAACTATCATACCAACTTTTACTGGTTCACCATTTTTTGTTGCTGGTAAAAACTTCCAATTTTTAACTGCAGTAATTGCAGAATTTTCAAATATATTTTGAGGGTTAGCTTTAATAATTTTTACATCTCTAATATTACCCTTTTCATCAAGAATAAAACTGACAGTAACAGAACCTTCTATTCTCATTTTTTTTGCGTATTCTGGATATTTTGGACGGACACTTTTTATAGATTTTGGTATATTATCAACTTCTTTTAGTGAATATACACCATCAACACCACCGAAAGATTTTTTTGCTCCGTCATTTAACCCACTTCCAGCACCAGTGCCTAACTGCTTGCCTTTTGCTACTACAGAAGTTTTCTCTAACATTGCAACTTCTTTTGTTTCTTTAAGATGATTATCTTCTTTTTTATTCCTATTATTTATTTCTTTCTTTCTATTATTTGCTTCTTCTTTTAATATTTTTTTATTATTGTTACTTTCTTTAACGTGCTTTTTTGATTCTTTTTTTTCTAAAATATTTCTTTGAATTGTTTCTTTTGAATTTATGTTTTCATTGGCAGTTTCTATACCTTTTGCAACTAATCCACTTCCAGAATTATCGTAATTTATTGACATAGATAGAACGATTTTACTATTTTCATTTTTACTATCCATAATATTAAAAAAAGCAAATGATGAACCAACTAAAAAAGAATGTAATAAAAATGATATAAAAAATGCCTTTTTCATAATCTATTTCATCTCTGTCTTTAAATTTACTTTTTCAAAACCTTGCGTGTTTAACACACCCATTAACGTTGCAAATGGTTGAATTTGAGCAGTTTTATCAGCCCATACTGTTATTGTATCTTTCTTGTTATCAAGAGTAGAAAGGCTATTTTTAATTTCTGCTATAGTTTTTTTCTCGTTTTCTAAATAAAATTCACCATCTTTACTTATAGTAATAATAATATTTTTGACTTTTTCTTCATTATTACTGCTTGATTCTGCTTCCGGCAATTTTATTGGTATTGCACCAGTTTTAATAAAAGTTGCTGTAGCCAAAACTATTGTTAATAACACAAGCATTATATCTATAAATGGAACTACATTTATTGAATCAAAACTTTTTTCTCGCAATTTCAGCCTCCTTTATCAACAATAATTCATTAACTTTTCTAAGAAGTATATTGTATAAAATAATAGCTGGTATTGCCGAAAAAAGCCCTGCAGCAGTTGCTTTTAATGCCAAAGCTAAACCTTTCATAATAACGCTTACTTCAACTCCAGCTTCAATACCCATTGCATAAAAAGTAAACATTATCCCTATTACTGTTCCTAATAAACCAACGTAAGGAGCATTACTACCTATAGTTGCAATAATATATAAACGTTTAGTTAAATCTAATTCTAACAACTCAATAGTGTCGTAATTTTCTGGCTTTACTTTTTTATAAAAATTTATTCTTTCAATAGCTACTGCAACGGCAATAATACTCATTAACAATAGTATCCCAATTACAGTATAATCAACTAAATACTCTAAACCCAAAATAGTTCCTCCTTTCCTTATTTAATATTAAAATTGATAATAAACCGAATATACTTGTTGCAAAAATTATCACAGCATCTATATATCCATATTTATCAATTTTATATTTTCTTCCTATAAACATTAGATAACTTATTGATAAAACCAACGAAAAAGATAACGAATATAATATTTTTGTGCTAAATTCAAATTTCAAAGGTGCATCTATATTATTTTTATCATCATAAATTACAAATGGAAAAATAATATCAAAAATAGTAGCTAATATTGTATTCATATTATTTTCTATTATTTTTTCGTAATTACTTATTAAATTTAAATTATTATCAAAAGCAAAAGTTAATTCTTTATTTGTGGAAATAAGTTTTGTCGTGTAATTTAAAGGATCTATAAATATTCTTAAAGTATTTTCATAAGGATTAAAAAAGCCTAAAGACATTTGCTTTACTTCGTAATTATCTTTTAAAATAAAATATACTTCACCATTATCTGTAACAATAATTGCAAAATGTTTTGCATAATGATTTTCTCTAACGTAAATATATAATGGATTACCTAATTTAGAAGTAAAACCAGTTTTTTTAACCTTTGCCTCGCCTTTTTCTTGGTAAATTCTATAAATATCGTTTTTACTATCAGAAACGAAATATCCGTAATCTAATCTTTTTTTAGGGTCAACATTACCTCCTATAATCTTTGCAGGAAATAAAAATCCTGCATCTAACATTTTTTTCGTAAATATTTCTGATTTTTCTTTATTAATTTTCTTATTTTCACCATTAATAAATTCAACTTTATCCTCAATTTTAAATAAATCTTTTGGAAATTCTAAATTTGCAGTATCACCCATACTTTCATACATAGGATAAAGTCTAATACTACTTAATGATTTAACAATTTCATCTGGTTTAATATAGACTATTTCAAATTGTTTCTGAACATCATCAATAGAAATAAATTTATTACCTATTATTTCTGGAAAATCATTTTTCATATATAAATCTCTATGATACATCATAGGATTTATCATCTTAAATTCATTTAATGAATATTCATTTCCTACTCTATCTATATAAATTTTATTATTTTTATCTATTTGCTTTATTATTGTAAAATCTTCAATAACAGGACTATAATATACAACTGACGATGGTTTTTTTTCTATAGATATAATACTAAAAAAATATGGTATAAAATAAGAAAAAGATATTATTCCAACTATTATTATAGAATATGCTGATATATATCTCATTATTTACCTCCAGCCCTATAATTTATTGCTGGGAAATAAATCATTAGTAATACAACTAACGTAGTTAATAAACCCATAAAACTATGTATTAACGATGGTTTATAAACATTTACAGTAAAAAATGATAAAATTCCTACAGATAGAAAGAGTATTCTCAACTTGTTAACTAAAGAATATTCTAAAGATATACTTGAAGCTATCATATAAGATATGAAAGCTATAAAAAGTTTGTAAACAAATACATTAATAATTTCTTTTACTAAATCATAAGGGAAAAATACGTAACTAATTATATATATACTTAATAAATCTACTAACCATAATAAGAATATTATTGTTAATCCGAAAAACTGCATATAAAAAGTCATAACTACTTCATTTAATGGCAAGTGGCATGATAAACGAAATCTTTTTTTATCTGCTTCTATATAAAATTGTAAAACACCTAAGATAAAAGCAGATAATATAAATGGCATACTTATTCTATCAAAATAAAAAGCATTTTTACTTATTATATCAAACCAAATAACTGCTGGTTCTTGCATAATAAATCCTACTCTAATCCTAAAATAAGAATATAAATTTACTGCTATATTTACAGAAAAAACTACAATAATTGCTAATTTTAATTTAATAAATTCTTTATAAAAAATATGTTTCATAATTATCCTTTATTTAAATTTAGTATTTACCTGTTATAGCTATAAATATATCTTCAAGAGATAATTTTTTTATATTCCAGTGGACTTCTTCGTTAAATTTAGATTTTAGATAATGGCTGATATCTTGTGGGTTTATTTTTGTAATAATATCTATACTGCCATTATTCAAAGAAATATCCATTACTTGTTTATCAGTTTCAATTAATGAATAATTATACTTGTCGCTAATATTGTAGCAAAAAATATCTTTTCCTAAATTTTTCAAGTCTGATGAAGCAATAAGATTGCCTTTATTGATAACTATTGCGTAATCTACAAATCTTTCAAGGTCTTGAACTATATGTGAAGTTATCAAAACAGTCTTATTACCCTCTTTAACAAATTCATTTAATCTATCTATAAATAGACGCCTATAACCAGCATCAAGACCCATAGAAAAATCATCTAATATTAATACTTCTGCATTTTGTGCCATTAAAGAAGCAAGAACTACTTGGCTTTTTTGACCACAACTCATATTTTTTATTTTTCTATCTATAGGTAAAGCTAATTTTTCAATAAAGTAATTAAAAATTTTGCTATCCCAATTACAATAAAATCCCTTATAAAAATATTCTGTCTCTTTTATTGTCAAATAATCATAAGCAAGATGACCTTCATGTAGTAAACCTATTTTTCTTTTAGTTTCATTAGATAAAGAAGAACTTTCTTCTCCAAAAATCTTTACACTACCCCTTGATTGCTGCAAAAACCCCATAATAATATTGATAGAAGTAGTTTTCCCAGCTCCATTTTTTCCTAATAAACCATATACTTTACCTTGTTCTATATTAAAATTAATACCCTTTAAAGCATGGTAGTTACCGTAATAATGTTCAAGATTTTTAACAGATATAGGAATATTACTAAAACTCATATTTTACTCCAAGCCAAGCTGAAATCCCAGTTTCATAATCATCACCAGTATATGTGCTATATTTAGTTGAAACTTTATTTTGAAAATTAAAAAGATTATAAACATCAAGAATTATAGATATTTTATGGTCAAACCAAACTTTTTGAGTATATTCCACTGATAAATCAACATTTACATTATGGCTATAATTAACATCAGAATAAACACTCGTTGCAACCTCTATTTCTTCTCCAGTATTTTTATCAATAGTAGTATAAGTGTAACTATCTTCACTGATTTGATTAATTGTAGTATATGGTGAGCGATATTTAAGCAATAAAGAAATCCTTAATCTATCAAAGAATAATCCAGTATATCCAATATTTAGAGTTAAAGGTCTTGCAAAATTATCTTTAGGTAAATCATATGCCAATATTTGTTTGCCATTATATATAATGATTTTATCCATATCCTCTAAATCAAAATTATCATTGTATGTTGAATTAGAAGTTTTTGACTCTTGCCAAGCAAAATTTGCCATCACTGAATGATTTTCCCAATTTTTGGACCACTTTATTTGAAATGACCTATACTCACTTTTTCCGTTATTGTTAAAAGAATAGTAAGAAATACCATCGTTTCCAACGACTTGCTTTGAAGTAGCTATTAAGTCTTTATTATGGCGTTCTATATATTTGAAATCTATATAACTATCTGCAACTTTTTGAGTTATATTTCCGACATATTCATCTGAATAGGGAGTTTTTAATTCGTTATAATTATAAGTAACTTTAGCTCCATCAGAACTTAATTGCCATGGCTCAACTTGATTATTATACGTCCAACGTTTTTCTGTGTAAGACGGCACTCTACCTTCTCTTAATTTATAGGATAATAGTGATGCAGCATAATACCTATTGTATCCTCCACTCAATACAAGCATACCATTATTAAATAAATCTATGCTCACTTTAGTGCGTGGTGCAAAATTTATATTTTTCATATAATCGTCATAAGACACACGAATACCAGCTCTAACAGAAAATCTCTCAATTTTATAATCTTCTTCTAAATAAGCAGAAAATAAATTTACATTTGCATCAACTTTTGATGCAGGAGTAATATTTCTTCTTGTAAAAAATTGATCACCATCAACACAATCATTAGCATTGCTACAAATTACATCTGGAGAACGATATACATCTAAATAAGTAGCTGAATCCCTTAACCTATGATACATTCCATTTAAAAAGTTATAAGAAACTCCATAACTTATTTTGTGGTCGCCATAAAATTCTATTTCCTTTATGTTATGGTCAAAATTTAGCTTCAAACTATGTTCTTCTTTATCAATGCTACCAAATCCACCTTCTGCACTTACATTACTCGTAGAACTTGGAGATAAAGCACCCCATGGTTTATATTTAGTAATAGCCCACGATTTAAATTCATCTGGTGCATCTTTACTATTTTCTGCCCAAGAATAATCAAGATGAACCTTTATTTTATGTCCATTAAATTCGTTAACATAGTTTAATCCAGAAAATACGCCACCACCTTTTATTGAAAAACGGCTATTTAACGTATTTTTAATAAAATATATATCATTATGAGGAGAATACGATAATGTAGCATCTAAATGGCTATAACTATTTATGTTATATTGTCCTTTTAAATAATAAGTTTCAGATAATCTTTGTTCATCTTGCCACGTATCAAAATATCTTTTTGGTAATATAGCCCAATTTCTATTGTAACTAAGAATTAATCCTCCATTATCAGTAATTGGAACATCTACTGCACCACTAAGAAAATGTTTTTGAAATTTTAATTGTTTAGTACTTAACCCTTGATTAAATTTATCTTTTTCATTTTCATTTATAAAAAAATGAGTTAAAGGATCGCCAGTTCCTCTATAAGAAAAAGAGCCACCAAATTTTGTTCCAGGTTTTATAGTATGAACATCTACAACTCCACCTGTAAAGCCATCATAGGCTGCAGATATATTGCTATCATAAACAGACATATCATCAACTAACCAACTATCTATATAGAATTTTTGAGGGTCTCCTGCCACATCATTGGCAAGGTTTGGATTATCTGAAGCTGGGTCAAGAAGACTTGAGTTTGACATACCATCTATTAAAAAAAGATTATCATAATAATTGCCACCAGAAATAGAAACTTTTGCCGGCTTTATTTCGCCAACATTTTCTGCACTTCTATAATCATTACTAAATTGAACACTTGGAACTACTGTTAAAATATCTGTTATACTTCCATTTCCTGCTGGTATATTATGAATAATTTCTCTTGGTATTTCTGTTTTTCCTTGTATTTTACCGTCTGTAAAAGTTTCTATAACGTCCATATCTTGCATAATAAATACATCTTCAACTTCTTTATTATTATCTTCTTGATTATCTGCATAGCTTTCAACTGCAAAAAACGTAAAAAAGATGAAAAATACAACTTTAGGCAAGGGTAACATTAATACCTCAAAACAATACAAAAAAAATAAAATGATAATATAAATCATTATTTACTATTATTGATAATCATTGTCAATATATTTTTATATATTCTTATATACTGTAAATTCAAACATTACGAGGAGTGAAACGACGAAGTAATCCAGTAAAAACTGTTGATAATAAACTTTAGAACACAAATTTTTATTATATATTAAAATAAAAATATTCTTTATAATTTAAAACAATAATTTTTGAAATTTACGTATATCTCATTGTTGCAATATTCATTTGAATTTATAAAATAAATTTAAGGCTATAATATAACTTGCAATTAGACTTTAAATTTATTATTTATTATATGCAAGGAATTATAATCAATTTTATATAAAGAGGGATTTCAATGAGTGCTGTTTTGCAAACAGAATTTAAAGATTTAAAATTATTAGGCAGAGGAAAAGTTAGAGATATATACGATATTGACGATAAACTTCTTATTGTCTCATCAGATAGAATTTCTGCTTTTGATGTAATACTACCAAATGGTGTTGATACTAAGGGACAAATTTTGACAGAATTATCTGAATTTTGGTTTAACTTAACGAAAGATATTGTCGCAAACCACCTTATAACTACTAATGTTGATGAAATGCCAGAAGTTTGCCACAAATATAAAGACACTTTACAAGGTAGAAGTATGCTTGTAAAGAAGGCAAAACCTTTACCTGTTGAATGTGTAGTTCGTGGTTACATTACTGGAAGTGGGTTAAAAGATTATAACAAAACTGGCAAAATTTGTGGCATAGAGTTACCAAAAGGGCTAAAAGAGGCTGATAAATTTCAAGAGCCACTTTTTACACCATCTACTAAAGCAGAAATTGGCTTACATGATGAAAGTATTTCTTTTGATAAAATGATTGAAATTGTTGGCAAAGATACTGCTGAAAAATTAAAAGATTACACATTGAAAATATATAAAAAAGCAGCAGATTACGCATTAAGTCGTGGAATAATTATAGCAGATACGAAATTTGAATTTGGTATATATAACGATGAAATTATTTTAATAGATGAAGTGTTGACTCCAGATTCATCTCGTTTTTGGTATGCAAAAACGTATGAAGCAGGCAAAGTTCAAGATAGCATGGATAAGCAAATTGTGAGAAACTATCTTGAAACTTTAGACTGGGATAAAACTCCTCCAGCTCCAGTATTACCAGATAATATTGTAGATGAAGCAAAGAGAAGATATAGAGAGATTGCAGACGCTCTCATTAAATAAGGTTAAAATTTTATGACTGCCGTTAATCTACTTGAAAAATTAAAACTTTCTGGAATTACAGTTATATCTGAAGATAATCCAAGTGGTATTATTATTGAATGTGTTCCAAGTTATAGAGAAAATTTTGGTTTTTTTCATATAACTGGTTCAAATTTTGAAGCTATTATATTAAAAGGCGTTTATAAAGATTTTTTAAGAATATTAAAAGGCAACCCAGATATAAGTATGGGTTATTGGGATAGTATTGCTAAAACTTTAAATGATAGTGAAAGTGCTGTTGGATACTGTAAATATAAAATTGCTTTATCGGCAGAAGAAGCAAGGGTTTTTTACTGCGAAAAATTTGGTAGTAGCCCTAAATATAAAAGAGATTTTAGAGACTATAAAATTCCTCGTCCTCTTACATCTACAGAATATATTGCAGCAACATCTTCTTTATACGATGAAAATGTTATACTATCTCAAAAATTTTTAAACTCTATATTTAGTGATACTTTAACTCCTTTAAGTGTATCTATTCTTGAAAAAATACAGAATGTTTTAAACCCGATATTTATGTCGTGTAATTTAAAAACTGATACACCATCAGTAGTTAATTTATACGCAAGGCCTTATACAAATTTAACGGCGTTAGAAAAATTGCTTAAAACAATAGGAATAGGTAGCAGTATTTTTAGGCAATCATTTGCTCCAAATTTATATATTGCTAAAGCTACTACACCGAATAATATTATAAAAAAGTATTTTCCAGTAGAAGATGATGAAATTACTGAAATTTTAGAAGAATTAAAAAATAATATAGAAAATATTAATACAGAAGTATTAGTTGAAGATAAATACGTTGAATTTCACGTAAATTTTGCTATTTTAGCAGAATTTTTGTTTATAAAATTTGCCGATTTAACTTCATTATTATTAAAATATTTTACAGATTATTCTTCATTATTAAAAGCAGTTTATAGAACTCGTGAAACATCTATCTTTTATACAGAAAATCCACTAAATTTACCTATCCATTTTGACTATAACACTACTTTTAAAGAAGTTGCACTATTTTGCGAAAAAAGTAATGAAACTATAGAAAATCATATTAAAAAGTTACCATTTTCTAAAAAATTTATGGCTAAAGGTAAAATAAAGAAATTAATTAAAGAGTTTCATAAGTATCTTAATTTAAGAGATGACGTATATCTTACTGCAACGAAATTTTTAGAAAAAAGCAAATCGGCTCTTGATAATATTAGCGATTTTGCTATAAAAAAAGAGCTTATTCAAGATAAAGACGATATATACTACCTTGAACACTCTGAATTAAAGAAGTTGTTAGACAACTCTTTTTTTGGAGATATTAACCAAACTATTACATTTAGAAAGCGTTTATATTACCGTTATGCAGCACAGATTATACCTACAGAAATTTACGGTTCTGATTTAATGGAATGTGCTAAAATATCTGAAAGTATGGTTACTAAATCTTTGTCTCAAAATGAATATAAAGTATTGTCTTTATATTTTAAGGAAAATATAGAGGCAATTTGTAAAAGCAATAATAACGATAATTTTTCTAATGATGATTTTGTTGTTTCAAGTAGTATATCAATTTGTGATATTGAAAAATACAAAAATATTGCAGGATTTATATTAGAAAGCAATTCGTTATTTAGCTTTCTTTCTGAATACGCAGCAATTAAAGAAATACCAATATTTTATGGAGTAAGATTTGCTCCATTAGTTTTAGACAATGTAAAAGTTAATGTATCACAATATGAATTAATCAAATTATAGGTAAAAGATGAAAAAGATATTTAACAACTTACTTTTAGTAGTAATTTTTTTAGTATCTTTTGCAAGCTATAGCCTTGCAGAAAATTTATATACTATAAGACACGGCGTTGATTTTGGTTACAGGTATATGGACGCACGACGTTATAATTCTCATAATATTACATTAAATGGTAGTCATAGGTTAGGGGCACACGGTTTTTCTTATGATTTTGCTCAAATATGGGGAACAGAAAGCCTTACAAAAATTGGTGCATCTTATTCTTATAAAAATAATGGACATTGGTTTGGCTTAGGTGTTTCTTCTGCTAGCGATAAACCTTTTACCCAGTTTAATTTAATTGATTTTAATGTTTTTTATGCTTATAGACTTTTTCAAACAACTATTAGATATACAGATAGAGAAAATGGTGATAGGATTCCTCATTATAGTAGGCTATATCTTGGTATTGATTGGTCAACAGATAGGATACTACTTGACGGTTATCCGTTGCCAGTTATCAGATACGAATACGATGGGCCTCATTTTTATTTAATTCTTGGTTTTCCTATGACTTATATCAATATTTATGCTGCACCAAACCATTCTATAGAGCTAAAATATATACCAGTTACTAATATATTACTATCTTATAATGTAGAATTTCTTGATATTAATACTCTTTCTTTCCAGTTTGAAGTAGAAAATAAAATGTATAGAAAATCTGGTGGCGATAAATGGGTATTCTTTTTTGCTCAACAAAAATATTATACAGAATATTATTGGCTAAGGTTGAAATATACGTTATCTGTAGCTAATAATTTTGTTAAAATTTCTCCTTATGCTGCATTTCTTATTGATGGCAAAAGATATTACGGAAAAAACTTTTTTGATGATAAAAATAAAGTATCTACAGGCATTGGATTTGCTGCAGGTATAAATCTTTCTTTAAAATTTTAAAAAAGGAATTTTATATTAATGAAATACGCTTCTTTATGGAATGATATATTATCACATATTGAACAATTTGTTGATAGTGATGATATAAAAAAATGGCTACGTCCCTTAGAAATTGTTAGTATTGATAAAAATATTGTTACAATATCTGCTCCAAATAAATTTTATAAAGATTGGGTAGAAGATAAGTATGTTACTTATATTGAAGATGCTTTAAAAGAAAATTATATTAATGGAAACGTTTCTTTAGTAGTAAAAAACTTACAAATTCAACAAAAACAACCGTTACCACCTTTGCCACAAGTTATAGAAATTCAAAAAGAAGAGCAAGATAAAATCAATTTTGGAATGCCTTTAGATAAATTAATGACTTTTGATACCTTTGTTGCTGGTTCATCAAACAATTTTGCTTATTCTACTTGCAAGTCTATATCTAACAATATTAGTAACCCTCTTCATAATCCGTTGTATATTTATGGCGATGTTGGGTTAGGTAAAACTCATCTTATGCAAGCTGTAGGTAATGAATTAAAAGAACGTTACCCTAAATTGAATATATTATATACAACGGCAGAAACTTTTACTAATGATTACATTACATCTTTGCAAAAAAACAAACAAAAAGAATTTGAAATGTTTTGTAATAGTGCCGATATATTACTATTTGACGATGTCCAAATGCTTGCTGGAAAGCAAAGAACGATAGAAACATTCTTCACAAATTTTAATTTTCTTCAAGCAAAACAGAAACGAATTATTATTACATCTAATGTGCCTCCCAATGAACTTCCCACTATGGATAAGAGGCTAACGAGCCGTTTCTCATCGGCTGCTATGGTTGATATCCAACCTCCAACAGTAGAAGAAAGAGTTGCCATAATATTAAAACGCTTTGAAATGTTAGGAAATAGAGTATCAAGTAATATTGCTAAATATTTAGCAGAAAATATTAAAACTAATAGCACTCGTGAAATAATAGGCGTAATCACGACTTTACACATAAAAAGCGAATACGAAAAAACTGAAATAACTATAGATTATATTAATAAAACAATAAAAAAATTCTTAACAAATAGAGACAAAGTTTTATCTCCAGAAGAAATTTTAGAAGTAGTGGCAAATTTTTTTACATTAAAACCAGTAGATTTTAAAGCAAATACAAGGTCAACTAGCATAGCTTATCCTCGTAGTATAGCAATGTATATTTTAAGAGAAAAAAGCAACTTATCTTTAACAGAAATTGGAGCTTATTTTAATAGAAACCACTCAACAGTAGTTTCATCATTGAAAAAAACTTCTGAAAATATTAAATACGATGAAGAATTAAAAGGCACTATTGAATTAATATTAAATAAACTGAAACTTGAAACAACGTAATAATATAAATATAAAAGTTTTAAGAAGATGCTTAAAAACGAGTAATACTTGTAAAACGTTGCTTTTCAACTTCAATTTAAATATATGTAAAGTAACGCCTCTGTAAAAGTGTTAGCTTTTAGAAGAGAAAAGCAACGAAAAACAAATAATAAGTAGTTTAATAGTAAACTATAAAATATATTAAGCCATTGAGTTAACTTTGCCTTTTGGACGAACTGTTAAAACAGGGCAAGGTGCTTTTCTAACAACTTTTTCTGCCGTTGAACCAAAAAGAACATGCTCTAAACCAGTTCTACCATGGGTGCCGATGATTATTAAATCAAAATTACCATTTTCTGCTTCTTTTACAATTTCGTTATAAGGAGTGCCTTTAAGGAGTTTTTTACTAAATTCTATGCCCTCAAGTTCTGGAGCATTTGATGTAAACTCTTCAAACTGTTTCATTGCTCCATCTTCAAATTCGTGAGAAATATTTTGCATAGTCATCTGAGGAAGATAAAAGGATACTATATTTGCTTCATCAAATAATACGTGAGCAATTTCAAGTTCTGCATTTAACAATTTTTTCATTTTAACAGCATAACTTAAGGCGTAACAAGATGCTTCTGAAAAATCTGTTGGGAATAATATTTTTTTTACTTCGTCCATAATTAGCTCCTTTTATTAAAAAATCTACTAAGTTATATATTTTTAATAATATTAATTAAATTATCATCAATATTATCGCTTAATATATCGTAAGCTCCTAAATCGTATGCAAGAGATACGTTATCTGCATTAATATTTTCACTTATTATAACACAAGGGACATCTATTTGCATTAAATTAAGGTTATGTATAAATGCAAAAGGTTTAATTTCATCTATATCTTCAACTATTATTACTAATTTATAACATTTATCTTTTATCATTTCAACGGCAGTAGCACAACAGTTAGTGCTATCTATAATAAAATCTTTTAAATCTATATGATTAGATAAAGTTTTTTCAATATTATTGTTTTTAGAAAGTATTAAAATATCTTGATTTTTCATAATATTTGCCTACCAAAAAGAGAATTAAAATTGTTTTCTGTATAAGAAGAAAATTCTTCTATAGATATATTAAACTCTTTAGCAATAAATTCTGCCGTATATATTGCATAAGATGGTTCATTACTTTTGCCTCTTTTAGGAACAGGAGCTAAATAAGGACAATCAGTTTCTATAAAAATCCTATCTAAAGGCACATATTTTAAATTATCCCTTAAATCGGTAGCCGATTTATAAGTAATTTGACCTGCAAAAGAAATAAAAAAATTATTATCTAACGCCCATTTTATAACGTCTAAGCCACCAGAAAAGCAGTGAAATATTCCACCATTACCTTTTCCTCCACCTAACATATCGTCCATTATGGCAATACAATCGCTATTTGCCTCTCTATTATGTATTATAACTGGCTTTTTTGCAACTTTAGACAACTCTAACATACTTTCAAAAGTAGATATTTGTTTATGTTTTTTAACGTATTCTCTATAATAATCTAAACCTATTTCGCCAATAGCTATGACTTTCTTATTTTTTGATAATTCTAACAACTTGTTATAATCTTTATCATTAAAATCTTTGCAATCTTGAGGGTGAACTCCAACAGCAGCATAGATATTGTCGTGTTTATTAGCTAACTCAACGGCTTTTATACTATCATCTACATTTATGCCTATAGTTACTATACGATTAATACCATTTTGTAAGCTACGGTTAATGATATTATCTATATCTTGGCTAAAATTATCAAAATGTATATGAGCGTGAGTATCTGTAAAAGTAGCCATATTACTTTATTCTCGTTCCAGCTGGCACGCTATCAGGCAAAATAAGCACATTATGTTTATCTCCACTTGTGGCAGAAAGCACCATTCCACAAGATTCTATACCCATTAACTTAACTGGTTTAAGGTTTGAGATAACGGCAATAGTTTTACCCATTAAATCTTCAGGGCTATAAGTTTTTGCTATCCCAGAAACGATAGTTCTGCCACCGTCTCCAACGTCTATTTTTAACTTTAGTAATTTTTCTGACTTTTTAACTTTCTCAACATCAATAACTTTGCCTGCTTTAATAACAACTTTTTCAAAACTACTAAATTCTATTAATTCTTCTTTATTTTCTACTTTTTCTGCTTCTTTATTAACTTTTGGTGCAAGATTTTCAAGCATAACTTTTTCGTCAATTCTTGGAAAAAGTGCTTTTACTTCACCAATTTTTATGCCACTTTTTATTAGTTTTGTTTTTTTCAAATCTTGATAACTTGATAAATTAAAATCGTTATCTAAAGAAAGTTGTTTTCTCATTTCTATAGCAGTATCTGGCATAAATGGATAAATAAAATAACTTAATGCCCTTAATCCGTCCATAGCAGTATATAGAACAGAACCTAATCTATCTAATTTGCTTTCATCTTTTGCTAAAGCCCAAGGTTGCATTTCATCAATATATCTGTTTAACAAGCTAATATACTCCCAAATAGCAGTTAAACTACGATGAAAACCTTGTTTGTTAATTAAATCTTCAATTTTTTCTGATAATTGGTCTAAATAATCATATACTTTATTATCTGCTTCATCAGGACAATTATATTGTGGGATTACGCCATTGAAATATTTTGTAACCATACCTAAAGTTCTTGATAAAAGGTTTCCTAAATCGTTACATAAATCGCCATTAATTCTATGTATCATTGCACGAAAAGAAAAATCACCGTCAAGACCGAAAGGAACTTCTCTTAATAAAAAATACCTAAATGCTGAAACTGAAAAATTTTCTGCTAAAAATGTCGGGTCAATAGCATTTCCCATTGATTTAGACATTTTTTTACCTTCTATAGTCCACCAGCCATGAGCAAAAACAGATTTTGGCAGAGGTAAACCAGCACTCATTAAAATTGCTGGCCAATATACTGTATGAAACCTTAAAATATCTTTGCCTACTAAATGAACATCGCAAGGCCAATATTTAGCTTTATCATTATTTTCAAAATATCCTAAAGCAGAAAGATAATTAGTTAATGCGTCAACCCATACATAAATAACGTGTTTAGGGTCATCTTTCATAGGGATACCCCAAGAAAAATTTATACGGCTAATTGATAAATCTCTTAACCCATCTTTTATGAAAGATAAAATTTCATTTTTTCTGCTTTCTGGACGTATAAATTGAGGGTTATTTTCTATATGCTCAATGATTTTATCTTGATACTTACTCATTCTAAAAAAGTAAGAAGATTCTTTCATTTTTGATGTAGGCCTGCCACAGTCTGGACAAACGGAATCTTCTAATATTTGAGTTTCAGTCCAGTATGCTTCACAAGGAGTGCAATACCAACCTTCATACTCTCCAAGATAAATATCTCCACTTGCCTTCATTTTTTCTATAATATCTATAACTGCTTTTTTGTGGCGAGGCTCTGTAGTTCTTATAAAATCATCATTAGATATATCTAATGTTTTCCACAACTCTTTAAAACGAGCCATATTATTGTCTGCTAATTTAATTGGTTCTAAATTTGCTTTCTGTGCCGATTGTTCCATTTTTTGACCGTGTTCGTCTGTTCCAGTCAAAAACATAACATCGTAGCCAGTCATGCGTTTGTAACGAGCAGCAACGTCTGCTGCAACAGTAGTGTAGGCGTGTCCTATATGAGGTTTATCATTAACGTAGTATATTGGAGTAGTTATATAATATGTTTTACTCATTTATCTTCACCAGTAAAATTATTAAAATCATCGTCTTTTATTTCAATATATTCAGTATCTTCACTATGGCAATTTTCACAATTATCGCAATCATCTTTTTCAAACATAAGACAACACATTAATCTACCACAAACTCCTGATATTTTATTTGGGTTCATTATTAAATTTTGGTTTTTTGCCATTTTAATTGAAATATTATCAAAACGTCTCAAAAAACAACTGCAACAAAGTTCTCTGCCACATATACCGAAACCACCAATCATTTTTGTAGCATCTCTAACGCCAATTTGTCGCATTTCTATTCTTGTTCTATATATTCGTGCTAAATCTTTTACTAATTGCCTAAAATCAACTCTACCTTCAGCTGTGTAATAAAAAGTTAATTTACCTCTATCTAATGCGTATTCTGCAATTAATAATTTCATATCTAAATTATTTTCTATAATTAATTGCTTACAAGTAGCAAGTGCTTCCTTTTCGTCTTTAGAGTTTTGTTTATTGGTTTCCATATCTTCATCGTTTACTTTACGTATAACAGATTTCATAATTTGGTTATCATCAACACTAATTTTGCGAGGAGCTATCACTACTCTTGCCATATCGTAGCCTTTATCTGTTTCTATAACAACTAAATCACCTGCAGATAATTCTAATTCATTATTTAAAAAGTCGTAAATCTTTCCGGCACGTTTAAACATTACGCCTACTGCATTGTATTCAACCACTAATTTATACCTCTAATTATTCGTTAAATGTTTCTATTACTTGGGCAGAAAAATCTGCTTTAATAAGGTCAATATTGCCATTATAATTAAATCTTTTTAAAATTTCCATAAGATAGTATCCTAATTGACAATAAGAATATTTACCAGTTTCTTTAAACCTTTTTAAAACTTCTGGAAATAATGCCGTTATTGCATTTGTTATTTCGTCTTGAGTTTTCATTTTTAGCACTGCGTCAATAAAAGATACGTAATCATTATCTTGAATAAATGTAGTAACATCAATAAATTTTTCATTAATAATATCAATAGTTTTAGATACAGAACCTCCAGACATTAATGCTGCTCTATCAATATAAGTGCATTCTGGATAAAGTTTTTTCGTTATTTTGACTACTTCATCTTGCTTAAGTGGAGAAAATCTTATATGTATGCATCTTGACCTAATAGTATGTAATACTGTATCAAACTTATCTGTAATTAAGAAAAAAATTGTGTTTTCTGATGGCTCTTCTAAAGTCTTAAGTAAGGCAGTAGCAGCATCAAAAGAATCTGTCAATTTATCGGCATTATCTATAATATATGCTTTATATTTTGCAGAAAATGGCGTCATCGCAACACTTTCTATAATTTTTCTCACATTGTTTATGTTTATGGCAGTATCTTCGTTTAATACCTTTCCATTAGGAGAAGTCTTTTGTTCTTCGTATATATGTAAATCTGGATTAGTGCCTAAATCTGTTTGGGTGCAGTATTGACAATCACAATCAGTAAAAAAAGATTTTTTTTCGCACATTATAGCTTTTGCAACATTAATAGCAAAACGCCTTTTTCCTATACCTTTTACTCCAGAAAAAATATAAGCGTGCATTAATTTATCATTTTTTACTGCTCGTCTAAAAATTTCTTGCTGTTTTTGATGACCTATATACATTAATTTGTTTTAAACACCACAATTATTTTAAAATATTTTAAGCACAATCACTTTTATCGCCATTAATTTTTTTGATAGTGTGAGATATAGCTGGCATAATTACTGATAAATTTTCTATAGCACCTTTTGGACTGCCAGGAAGATTTATAATTAACGATGAACCTCTAATCCCACAAATCGCACGAGATACTATAGCAGTTTTTGTGATTTTAAAACTTTCTGCTCTCATAGCTTCTTCAAAACCAGATAAACGTCTTTCTATTAATGGTAGTGTTACGTCTGGTGCAATATCTCTTGGAGATACTCCAGTTGAACCGTTGGTAATAATTAAATCAAATTTTTGAGTATCTGAAAAATCTCTTAAATTTGCGTCTAATAATTTTTTTTCATCTGCAATAATATCTTTTCTGATAAAAGATGTTTCTAAATTTTCTTTAATATAATTTTCTATAGCAGGGCCAGTTAAATCTTCATATTCGCCTTTTGAAGCTCTATCACTTAAAGTAATAATCCCAACAGAAAAGCCCTTTTTACCAATAATCTCAATATTATCGCCAATAGATAACTCACCACTACCCTTAACGACGCCAAATATACCTTCTTTAGGCATAACGCAATCACCAGCTTGATGATATATAGCACATCTATGATGACATATTTTTCCAATTTGAGAAATAATTAAGCTAATATCGCCAATTTTTAATTCTGAACCAATAGGTAGTGATAATAAATCAAGCCCCTCTGTAGTAACATTTTCTGCAAAATCACCACTTTTAACATTAAGTCCAAGCTCAACCATCTTGTTGACACTCTCAAGGGCTAAAAGACTAACTTGCCTATGCCATTTGCCAGCATGGGCATCACCTTTAATTCCATAATCATTTTCAAAATATGCTTTATCAACGTTAGTTTTTCTGACACCTTTTTTATCACTAACTGAAATTTTGTATATTTTAGCCATTTAATACCCCTCTTTATAATTAAAAACTGACTGAATAGTCATTTTATTTGCATTTATAATTTTTATCGTTTATAGTAACAATTATTTAAGTATTTTACAAGGAGTAACAAATGGAATTTCAAATTAATGTTAATGGCATGAGTTGTAACCATTGCGTAAAAAGTATAGAAAACGTTATAGGCAAACTTGACGGAGTGTCAACGTGTAGTGTTAGTTTGGAAAAATCTCTCGTAAATGTTACAACTACTGGAGAAAAGCCAACTTTAAATGAAATTAGAGAAATAATTAGTGATTTAGGTTTTGAACCAGTATAACTTGTTTATAAATAAAGATATTAATTATATCTCTCATAATCTTATTGCAAGATACATTTAAGGTTATAATCTACATATAAGGTTAAAAAATAATCTTATACACAGATAGTTAATTATCTGTATTTGCATTTTAGTATTATGAGGTCAAAACAAATGGAAAGAAAAGATTACGAAAATTATGCAGAAAAATTAAAAGCATTAGGCCACCCTGTTCGCCTTAAAATAGCAGTTGAACTTTCTGATGGAAGTTATACTGTCAATGCTTTATGTAATTCTTTAAGGATACCACAAGCTACCGTTTCTCAACACTTATCTATATTAAGAAATAAGGGAATAATTGAAGGTAGCAGAAGTGGGACGAGTATTAGCTATTATTTATCAAGTAATACAGTTAAAACTATGCTTGATAGGTTAAGAGAAAGTGCTGGCGACACTATCCCAAAACAACAAAATCTTGCAAATCAAAAAGAAGCAAGAGCTTAAAAATCTTATTAGGGGCTAAATAAGCCCCATTATCTTTTTTTTCTGATTTAAATAATTTTTGTATATTGTTAAATTTTTTTTGAATATATTAACGTTGTTATGGGTTATTATATTGCTTGACCGTAATAAATTAAAAAATTAAAATATAGTAATGAATATTTTAGTAATAGATAACGATGAAAGTATGCGTATTGGTGCTACAGAAATCTTAAAAATGAAAGGGTTTCAGGCTAACTGTGTTAGCGATATTGATAAAGCCGTTGATATGTTAAAAAATGAAGTTTACGATTTAATAATATCATCTATAGATAGCAATGTGTTTAATACTCCTTTTATATACTTAAAAAAACCATATACAGCAGAAAAACTTATTGATAGTATATCTATCTTAAATAAAGGAGATTAGAAAGTAATGGCAAAAGTGATTATTCCAGAAAAATTTGTTCATCTACATCTTCATACACAATTTTCTGCCCTTGATGGAGCTATAAAGATAAAAAATTTAATGCCACGATTAAAAGAATTAGGCATGAATTCTTGTGCAATTACAGATCACGGCACAATGAGTGGTATTTTAGATTTTTATAAGGCTTGTAAAGATAACGATATTCACCCTGTTATAGGTAGCGAATTTTATATATCTCCCAATAGTCGCCACGATAGAACTTATGAAAAAGGGCAAATGTCAAGCTACCACCTTGTATTATTAGCAGAAAATAATACTGGGTTAAAAAATTTATACGAATTATCAACAATATCTTTTTTAGAAGGTTTTTATCGTAAACCAAGAATAGATAAAGAAGTTTTGGCAAAACATTCAGAAGGTGTTATTGCTTTATCTGCTTGTCTTGCAGGAGAAATTTCAAGAAGATTGTTAAGAGAAAGTTATAATGACGCCCTTGAAGCTGCATTAGAATACGATAAAATTATGGGTAGAGGTAATTTCTTTTTAGAAATACAAGAAAATGGCATTCCAGAACAAACTATTGTTAATCGTGGTTTAATATCAATTTCTAAAGAAACTGGCATACCTCTTGTTGCAACTTGTGATTGTCATTATATGACGAAAGAAGACCACCCATCACACAATATATTAATGCAAGTTCAGTATAATCAAGGTGTAACTATTGATAAAAGAAGAAAAGCAAAATCAATAGAAGAATCAAACAACGTAGTTCAAGATACGTCATCTACTTATAACTCTAATGGAAGTGGCATTTTAACAGCAGAAGAAAAAAACGATTATGCAGAATATTCAAGTTTGCTTTACGTTAAATCTCCAGAAGAAATTAATAACGATTTTTCTTACGCAAAAGATGCTATAGAAAATACTGTAAAAATAGCAAAAAGATGTAATGTATCTATTGAATTTGGAGTAAATCATTTACCAAAATATAGTGTTCCAGACGGATATACTATTAAAACTTATTTTGAAAAGTTAGCTAAAGACGGTTTAGAAAAACGACTTTTAAATATACCTAAAGAAAAACACGAAGAATATTATAAACGACTTGCAGAAGAAATAGAAGTTATTACATTAAAAGGCTTTGACGGATATTTTTTGATAGTATGGGATTTTATAAATTATGCAAGGAGGAAGAAAATCCCAGTTGGTCCTGGTCGTGGTTCTGGAGCAGGTAGCCTTGTAGCTTACGCATTGGAAATTACAGATATTGACCCTATTAGACTTAATCTCCTTTTTGAAAGGTTTTTAAACCCAGAGCGAGAATCTATGCCAGATTTTGATATAGATTTTTGCATAAATGGTAGAGAAGAAGTTATTAAATACGTTACAGAAAAATACGGTTCAGATAAAGTATGTCAAATTATCACTTTTGGCACATTGAAGCCAAGAAACGCAATTAGAGATATAGGTAGAGCTTTTGATGTGCCTCTTAATGAAATGGATAAATTGGCAAAAGCAATACCAGCTGACCCATCTATATCGTCATTTAAAAAGGCTTTTGATGCTGACCCAACATTAATGACTACAATAAAAAGCCACCCAATGGGTGAGACATTGTTAAAACATGCTATGAATATTGAAGGGTTGATTAGAAATATTGGTATTCATGCTGCTGGAGTAATTATTGCAGATAAACCGATTAGGGAATACGCTCCACTATGTAGAGGACCTAAAGGCGAAGATATTATCACTCAATTTGAAAAAGGAATGAGCGAAAAAATCGGTTTAATAAAATTTGATTTTTTAGGTTTAAAAAACCTTACAATTATAGATAACGCTATTAAAAATATTCATAATTCTATTGACCCTAATTTTGATATATCAAAAATACCGTTAGATGATGAAGATGTTTTTGATTTACTACAACGAGGCGACACTATTGGAGTGTTTCAGCTTGAAAGTGAGGGTATGAAAAATCTTCTAAAAAAACTGCGTCCAACTGTTTTTGAAGATATTATTGCTGCTAACGCATTATATAGACCAGGTCCAATTAATAGTGGAATGCTTGATGATTTCGTTGATAGAAAACATGGCAACCAAGAAATAACGTATATTTTGCCAGAATTAGAGAGTATATTAAAAGAAACTTATGGAATTATTGTTTATCAAGAACAAGTTATGCAAATAGCTTGTTTACTTGGTGGATATACTTTAGGTTCTGCCGATATTTTAAGGCGTGCTATGGGTAAAAAAGATAAAGATGAAATGGCTCGTCAACGTCTCATATTTTTACATGGTAATAAAGATAGCAAAAAAGAAAACGAAAAACTTATTATTGGAGCAATCGATTCTGGTTACGACGAAAAGAAAGCCGGTTCATTATTTGACTTAATGGAGCAGTTTGCTGAATACGGTTTTAACAAAAGTCATTCTGCAGCTTATGCTCTTGTTGCTTATCAAACGGCTTATTTAAAAGCAAAATACCCATTGCAATATATGGCAGCTCTTATTTCTGGCGATTTAAACAATACTAAAGACGTAGTAAAATATATTGCAGAAGCAGTTAGAATGGGAATAAAAGTATTACCTTGCGATATTAATAAAAGTTATATTGATTTTAGAATGGAAGATAATTCTATACGTTTTGGTATGGGTGCAGTAAAAACAGTTGGCACGGCAATATTAGAAGATTTTATTAGAGAAAGAGATAAAAATGGTGAATATAAGAGTATTTACGATTTTTCAAAAAGAATAGATTACAAAAATTTAAATAGACGTGCCGTTGAGGCGTTAATAAA
>JAZSQT010000157.1:0-18017 GCA_045538075.1 Mucispirillaceae bacterium | reverse complement strand
AGGGGATAAATAATGAAATTAAACGTGTCTAAAACTATTTATAAGTATATTCTTGTTATAATTGCAATTTTCGGTATGATTGCGTTACAAAGCATGAATATTTTATATGCAAATGATGTAAAATTTCCAAATTTAACTAACAATATACTACAAAGTAACACTTATAGAAATAAAGTTTTTACATATACTGGTGTTGTTCGTAATTATTATATTAATAATTTATTTAG
The DNA here is from genome assembly GCA_045538075.1 of Mucispirillaceae bacterium. Taxonomy (GTDB): domain Bacteria; phylum Chrysiogenota; class Deferribacteres; order Deferribacterales; family Mucispirillaceae; genus JAZSQT01. The sequence continues at coordinate 17,790 of JAZSQT010000157.1, read as the reverse complement.
TTGTTAGAAAATTCATAAAAGAGCAAAAAAATAGTGTAAAAATCTTGTATGAAACCGTTGAAAAAGGTAAAAATTATAGTGGTATCGTTGTTTTTACAACAATATTAGGCATTATTTTGTTGATTATTTCTCATTTTATGCCTGACAAAATTAAAAGTGGTATATTTATTTTTGATGAAGTATATGATGGAGATACTATATCATTTTATAACAATTTTGGCAAAATTAAATGTCGTATAGAGGGAATTGATACACCAGAAAAATATGATAGTAAAAAAATAAATGATTTTTCAAATAAATATAATATTCCCATAGTAGATATAAAATCATCAGGCGAAATAGCTACACAATATGCTATAGATTTCTTTAGTAAATCAAAAGAATATTTTATAAGTATAAGTGGTAAAGACGTTTATAATCGGCATCTTTGTATAGTTTATTCTAAAGATAAAAAAATAAACTATAATTTAGAAATAGTAAAAGATGGCTATGCAATATCTTATAAAGATGGCAAATATATATCGTCAGAAAAAATTAAATTAGAAATAATGCAAGCAGAATATAACGCACGTATAAATAAATTAGGTTTATGGGATAGCCACTATATTATTATGAATAAAATGAAAGAATAATATTTATAATTTTTTTAATTTATATATTGTTAATAGATTTATATTATTACACATTTGTTAAAATTTCCTTCTAAATTTTTTATGTAATTTTTTTAATAATTTTTAGAGTTTAAAAATTTAATAAATATTTAAGTTATTTCTTGACTATGGGGAAGGGGATTATGTTATATGAGAATATTCATATTTGGAGAAAAAATGAAATTATTATTAATGATTATTAGCTCAATTTTTATTTTTGTGGGTTGTGCAGGAAGTGATATAAATTCTATTATATCTAAATGTGAAAAAGGCAATATGAAAAGTTGCACTGGATTAGCAATAATGTATGAAAATCATTGTAAAACTGGAAGTATTGCTGATTGTGCTGCTCTTGGTTATATGTATAATAAAGGCTATGGCGTAAAGCAAGATTATTTTAAAGCAAAAGCATTATATGAAAAGGGGTGTAATGGTGGAGATGCTATAGGCTGTTTTAATCTTGGTGTAATGTATCGTAACGGCTACGGAGTAAAGCAAGATTATTTTAAAGCAAAAGCATTATTTGAAAAAGCATGTAATGGTGGATTTGCTAGGGGCTGTGATGATCTTGGTTTAATGTATGTTAACGGCGAAGGCGTAGAGCAAGATAAAAATAAAGCAGTAGAATTATATGAAAAAGCGTGTAATGGTGGATTTGCTCAAGGCTGTCATAATCTTGGTTATATGTATGCTAAAGGTGAAGGCGTAGAGCGAGATTATTTTAAAGCAGTAGAATTATATGAAAAAGCGTGTAGCGGTGGATACGCTGGTAGCTGTAGTAATCTTGGTTATATGTATGATAACGGCTATGGCGTAGAGGAAGATGATTTTAAAGCAGTAGAATTATATGAAAAAGCGTGTAATGGTGGAGAAGCTATTGGCTGTAGTAATCTTGGTGTAATGTATTATAATGGCTACGGAGTAAAGAAAGATTATAATAAAGCATTAGATTTATATAGTAAAGCGTGTGAATTAAAATTACAAATGGGTTGCGATGAATATAGAGAATTAAAAAAAAGGTTAGATAGATAAAAATATTTATAATTATACAAAAAAATAAGCTATGATTTAATATCATAGCTTATTTAAAAATCTCAATCTAATTTATCTGAAATTAAATTTTTGGAGCGCCTTTCATAACTTCTTCTGTCATATCATTAGAAGGATATTTTTTGAAGTTATTAACGAACTGTTCTGCTAAATTTTTGAGTGCAGCATCGTATTCAGCTTTATTTGCCCAACCTTTAGTAGGGTCTAAAATTTCTTTATTAACTCCAGGGATTTCATTAGGAATGCCGAAACCAAAAACTGGATCTTCATGGAAACCACCTTTGTCAACTTCGCCATCTAAAATAGCATTAACTATTGCACGAGTATCTTTAATTGAAAAACGTTGTCCAACACCGTATTTACCACCATAAAGACCAGTATTTACGAGATATGCGTTAACGCCGTGAGCTTTCATTTTTTCAGCTAAAATTTTTGCATAATAGAATGGGTGGAAAACCATAAAAGGTTCGCCAAAGCAAGTAGAAAATGTAGCAGATGGCTCTTTAACACCTTTTTCTGTTCCAGCAACTTTTGCAGTATAACCAGAAACAAAGTGATACATTGCTTGGTTATGGTTGAGTTTTGCAACTGGTGGAAGAACACCAAAAGCATCATAAGTTAAGAAAATAATATTTTTTGGATGTCCGCCTTTATTGTCAGGTGTAATACGTGGCATTTGAGAAAGTGGATAAGATGAACGAGTATTTTCTGTTAATGCATCGCTGTCAAGGTCAATCTCACGAGTTACTTCATCAAAAACAACATTTTCTAAAATTGTGCCGTAAGTGTGAGTAGTTTTATAAATATCTGGCTCCATTTCTTTAGAAAGTTTAATAACTTTTGCGTAACAACCACCTTCTATATTAAATACGCCATTTTCATTCCAACCATGCTCATCATCACCAATTAAATTTCTTTTTGGATCAGACGAAAGTGTAGTTTTACCTGTTCCTGAAAGACCAAAGAAGAGAGCAGTGTCGCCTTTTTCTCCAATATTAGCTGAACAGTGCATACTCATAATGTTTTGTTTTGGTAAATAGTAGTTCATTACTGTAAATATAGATTTTTTAAGCTCACCAGCATATTCTGTTCCACCAATAAGAACAACTTTCTTAGCAAAGTTAAGCATAATTACAGTTTGAGTTCTTGTTTTATGTTTTGCTTTATCTGCTCTAAAGTGAGGAAGATATATAACGCTGAAATCTGCCTCAAAACCTTTAAGTTTTGCAGGGTCATTTTCTTCAATAAACATATTGCGAGCAAACATATTGTGCCAAGCATATTCGCCTATAACTCTAACTTTAAGACGACAACTTTCATCGGCTCCAGCATATAATTCTTGAACAAAAAGTTCTTTTCCATCGCAAAAAGCCATCATGTCATTATAAAGAGTGTTAAATTGCTCTTCTGAAGCTTCCATAGCAGCTGAACTATCCCAGTTTACATCTTTTTCAGAAGTTGCCTCTCTAACAACGTATTTATCTTTTGCACTTCTACCAGTATGCTCACCAGTTTTGAAAACCATAGCACCACCTTTAACAAGGTAGCCTTCGCCTCTTTTAATAGCTTCTTCATAAAGAGCATCTGTTGGCATATTAAGGTAGATTGCCTTTGGATTAGCTATACCATAGCTTTTTAAATAATCAGTTGATGCAGCGTAAATACTCATTAATTCCTCCTTTTTATATTGAATTTATATTCAATATTATTTTATATTACATAATTGTTAATAGGTCAATGGTTATAAGACATTTTGTATTAAAAAACTCTCTTTATAATTTTTATGTGCTTTAATATTTGTTAAAGGTGGTTTATGGATTTTTTTATTTCAGATGTTACAGAAAAAGATATAATTAAAGAAAAAGAAAAAGCAAGACAATTAAGAAAAAAACAGTGGTGGAAATCACAAGTAGATAAGGGAATATGTTACTATTGTGAAAAAAAAATTTCACCAAATGAAATTACAATGGATCATATAGTTCCTATTATCAGAGGTGGCAAATCTACTAAAGGAAATATAGTGCCTGCTTGTAAAGAATGTAACAATAAGAAAAAATATATGCTACCTATTGAATGGACTGAATATATTGAAAAAATAAAAAATCATAAAATTTGAGAATTATTTTAACTCTTTTATTTTGGAAATATTTATGGTAAAATCAAATTTTAGAAGTATATATGTTTATATAGATTTTAAGGAGTAATCATGAACGGTAGCGATATAAGATCATCTTTTTTAATGTATTTTTCAGATAGACGACATACAGTAGTAACTTCATCTAGTCTTGTTCCTACTGATGATGCTTCTTTACTTTTTGCAAATGCAGGTATGAACCAGTTTAAAGACATATTCTTAGGAAAAGAAGAAAGAAGTTATAAAAGAGCTACAAGTTGCCAAAAAGTCGTTAGAGCTGGAGGCAAACATAACGACTTAGAAAATGTAGGAAGAACTGCAAGACACCATACTTTTTTTGAAATGCTTGGCAATTTTTCTTTTGGAAATTATTTTAAAGAAGATGCTATAAAATATGCTTGGGATTTTTTAACTAATGTTTTATCAATTCCACAAGAAAAATTATTCGTAACCATTTATAAAGACGACGATGAGGCTTTTAATATTTGGCATGATGTTATAGGGCTTCACTCAAGTAAAATAATTAGAAAAGGCAAAAAAGATAATTTTTGGCAAATGGGAGATACTGGCCCATGTGGACCTTGCTCTGAAATTTTTTACGATCAAGGTGAAGGTGTTGGTTGTTGCCGTCCAGAATGCGACCCATATTGCGATTGTGATAGACACCTTGAAATATGGAATTTAGTGTTTATGCAGTATAATAGAGATGAAAAAGGTAAGCTTAATCCTTTACCAAAACCATCTATTGATACTGGTATGGGTCTTGAGCGTATTGCAGCAGTCGTTCAAGGTAAAAGTAGCAATTACGATACAGATTTAATCAAGCCTATTATAGATTTTATAGCAGAAAAATCTGAAAAAAAATATGGTGCAAATGAAGATGACGATGTTTCTATGCGTGTGATTGCAGACCATTCAAGAAGCACTACTTTTTTAATTGCAGATGGCGTTATGCCTTCAAATGAAGGTAGAGGATACGTTTTAAGGCGTATTATGCGTAGAGCTATGCGACACGGTAGAATGCTTGGGTTTGATAACGAGTTTTTCTTTGAAATATGTGGTTTCGTCGTTGATTTTATGAAACATCATTACGTTGAATTGGCAGACAAAAAAGAATACGTTATAAAAACCGTTGAGTTGGAAGAGAAAGCCTTTGGTCGCACTTTGACATCAGGAATGAAGCATATCAACGAAGAAATATTTCCAAATATCAAAAAGAGTAAAAAAATTAAAGGTAAAGACATCTTTAAATTATACGATACTTACGGTTTTCCTGTAGATTTACTTGAAGATATTGCTAAAGACGCAGGTTTTACCCTTGATATGAAAGGTTTTGAAAAAGAAATGGCAAAACAACAAGAAAGAGCTAAAAAAGCAGGTCTTGGAGTATCGTCATCAGGTGTAAGTGATGTTGTTAAAAAATTAAGTGGATTGCATAATAGTGAATTTTGGGGATACGTTTCTCTTGATGCTGCTGCACCTATTGAAGCAATAGTTAAAGATGATAAAGAAGTTGATATTATTTCTGAAGGAGAAAAAGCAGAAATAGTTTTAACTATTACTCCATTTTATCCAGAAGGTGGAGGACAAATTGGAGATACTGGCTACCTTGAAGTAGATGGAAATATTTTTAGAGTGGAAAATACTATAAAAATAGGTGAAATGATACTTCATCAAGGTATAGTTACGAAAGGTAGTTTATCTAAAGGGCAAGTTGTTAATGGTAAAGTAGATGAAGAAAGACGTCATTCTATAGAAAGAAATCATACAGCAACCCATATTTTACATAAAGCATTACAAAAAGTAATTGGGCCTCATGCAAGGCAAGCTGGGTCTTTAGTATCTTTTGATAAGTTAAGGTTTGATTTTACTCATAGTATTCCATTAAATGATGAAGAGATTATTGCTATTGAAAGCGAAGTAAATAACACAATTTTTAAAAGTTTACCAGTTTTAAAACGTGTAGTAGATATAAAAGATGCTATGGAAGAAGGAGCTACTGCATTATTTGGAGAAAAATACGGAAATATTGTTCGTGTAGTTGAAGTTTCTGAGTATTCTAAAGAATTGTGTGGTGGTTGCCATACAGATAATATTAGTTCCATCGGTATCTTTAAAATTATTGGTGAAACGAGTGTTGCTTCAGGTGTTAGAAGAATTGAAGCATTAACAGGCAAAAGAGCTTTTGAATATATAAGAAATATTGAAAAAATTAATTTTAATATTGCTAATATGTTAAAATGTTCTGCAAATGAAATTGTTGAAAGAGTTTCTGATTTAATTACAAATAGTAAAGAAGCAGAAAAACTAAGAAAAGATGTTGAAGAAAGAATTGCAATGCGTGCTACCGATAAATTCATAGAAGGTGTTAGAACTATTAATGGTATAAATGCGTTGTCTGTTCAGCTTAATAAGATGACAGTTGAAGGTATGAGAAATATGGTTGATTCAATTAGGAATAAACTTGGGTCAAGTGTAGTTCTTGTTGCTGGAGAAAATAACGGAAAACTTACAATAATTTGTGGAGTTAGCAAAGATTTAGTCGGAAAATATAAAGCTGGTGCTATAGTAAAAGAAGTTGCAAAAATTGCTGGAGGCTCTGGTGGAGGTAAAGACGATATGGCTCAAGCTGGGGCTAAAGATATTTCTAAATTAAATGAATTGTTAGAAAATTTTTATACTGTTATATCAAATATATAAATTTTCATAGACAAGAATTTTTCTTTAGATTATAATAATAAATTGATAAGATTACTTTAGTTGATTTGGAGAGTATAATAATGAAAGCTGAAATGATTAATCCTTTTATCACTGCTACTTTGAATGTTCTTTCTACAATGGCAAATATTGATGCTAAGAAAGGTGAAATTTATATCAAACAAGACGATAAAATGGCTTACGATATATCAGGAGTTATAGGAATTGCTGGTAAAATGAGTGGTTTCGTTGTAATTAGTTTTCCTGAATCTCTTGCTTTAAAAGTTGTTTCAGGTTTTCTTGGTGAGAAAAAAATACATATGTCAAGAGATGTTATTGATGCTGTTGGTGAGTTTATCAATATGATTGCTGGAGGCTCAAAACGTGTTTTTGCTGAGCAAGGCTATAAATATAATATTGGTTTACCTAATGTTATTACTGGTAAAAATCACACTATCAATAGACCTAGCAACATTATGTGTGTTGGTGTTAAGTTTTATGTTGGTGATGAGAATTTTGCAATTGAAGTTGCATTAAAACCAAGAGAAGATAATGATTAATCATTTTTTGTTAAATAATACGTTAATAAAATTTTCTATATACAGGGCAATAATTTTTGCCCTTTTTTTATTTATTTTTTTACTATATTCGGAGAAAGTAATGGCTAACCCTACTGAATTTAACCTTGATAACGGTGTTACTGTTATATATAAATACGTTCCTAATGTTAAAATTGTGTCTGTTCAGTCGTGGATAAAAACAGGTTCAGTAAATGAAGATAAAGAAATATCAGGGATATCCCATTTTTTGGAGCATATACTTTTTAAAGGAACAAAAAATTTTAAAGTAGATGAAATAGATGCTTATTTAGATTCAAAAGGTGGGTATAATAACGCTTTTACAAGTGTAGATGTTACTAATTATTATGTTACTATCCCAACAAAAGAGGCAGAAGCAGCATTTAAAGTTGTTAGTGATATGGTGTTTAATGCCTTATTTATTCCTAAAGAAATAGAGAAGGAAAAACCAGTAGTATTACAAGAAATTAACAGAAAGTATGATGACCCATCATATAAAATGTGGCAAGATTTTATTGAAACACTTTTTAAAGGCACTCCTTACGAAATGCAGGTTATTGGAACTCCAGAAACTGTTAAATCTCTAACTCAAAAAAAATTATTAGATTATTATAATAAATTTTATCACCCAGAAAATATGGTTCTTGTTGTTGTTGGTGATATTCAGTTAGATAAAGTAGAAGAATTATCTAAAAAATATTTTTCACTTAAAAGAGATGTTGAAGTAGGAATAGGATATGATGGTAGTAAGAAAGTTAATATGAAAAGTGATGTTAATAAGACTTTTTATGCTAATGTTAATGTTGAATACGCTGTTTTAGGTTTTTCTACTGGTCCTCAAACTACAGATACTGTTTACGCCGATGAAGTTTTATCAGAAATTTTATCTGGTGGAGAATATAGTTTATTAAATGAAATTTTGAAAGATGAAAAAAATATTGTTATGTATGTTAGTGATATGTCTATGTTTAATAAATATAACGGTATTTTTGGAGTTTATGCCGTTATGGAAGTTGGAAAGGGTGAAATATTTAAAAAAGAAACACTTTCCATATTAAATGATATAAAAAATGGAAAAATAGATAAAAAAAGGTTAGAAAAAGCTAAAAATAGACTTAAGAGTTTATCAATATATGAATCAGAAAAAGTTTCATCATTAGCAAATAATATTGGATTTTCTTATATTCTTAATATGAAAGATTACTATTTAAATTATAATTCTGGTATTGATAAAGTTACTGCAAAAGATGTTGCTAATGCAGCAAAAAGGCTGACAGATAGTTTTATGTATTTTGGTGAAACATTGCCTAATAAATAGATGAAAGGATATGTAAGAACTTTATTAATTATTTTTTTAAAAATGTTAATAAGAAGAGAGGAGACGGTATAATTAGTAAAGGTATGCCACAATACCAACCATCAACGAAATCGCCTCCAGTTTCATATATTATTTTATTTTCAATATTATTAACTTTTTCTTCTAACAAAGAAGATTTTTGTAATATTGTAGATATAAATAATCTACCTCTAACATTATAACCTTTAAAAATTAGTATTAACCATATAATTAAAGATGCCATATCATCGTAACAACTGCCAGTATATAGTATAAAAGCATTTTTTCCATTGCCTTTAGGTAGGTTTTTATAAATTTTGTATAAAAAACTTCTTCCTGAGCCAAAAAAATGGATTGGAAAACTTACAACAATTGCATCAAATTCTCTTATACTATTATTATAATTATAAGAGTTAAAATCAGAAATTGAAATATCGCCATTATTTGCATCATACATTCCAGCTGCAAATTTTTTAACTACTTTTAAGGTATTTCCTGTATCACTTTTATATATAATGTCTATATTGTTAGATTTAGGGCTATTACCTTTAAGTATAGGTAATGAGAAAGCTATTGTTAATAATGAAGATAAAATTAATATAATGTCTGCAATATTTATCCTTAAAAGAAAAGATAAAATAATCCATAAAATTATATATGTAATAGATAATATATATGACCATTTTCTACCACTACGCACAGATATAGTGATTAAAAAATACGTTATAAAAGGAAGATATAATGTAAAAATATTATCAGTAAAGTAAGAAAAAATAATTAATGGTATAATAAGGTTTATTAAACTAAAAAAAGATGATACCATAAAAATTGATGTTATAAATGGGATAGCCGATATAAAGAAAATAATATACCATTTAATAGGGTATAAAAAAAGTATTATATATAAAGCAATTGTAAAAATAAACAGTTCTTTTAAGTAGAGTTTACAAATTGGGCATAATCTCATAAGTATAATTTCATTATCCTTTATTTATTTATACTTGAATTTATAATTATTAAATAGTATTATCAATAAAATATTTAATATTTTTAAAAAAATTATATTTTAATAATTAAGATATTTTATTAGACTTTTCATTAAATTATATGCTATAAGGTATTTATGAAGAAAATTTTTGCTTGCATACGCAATAAAAATCATATTGAACGCATATCAGCTTTTTGCGAGCAAGAACATCTTGTTCTTGTGTTATCTGAAACTCAATCTTATCCTTTTACTAATAGTGATACTCCTGGGTTGATTATTACTGATGATAAAGATTGTATTAAATCAACGGATTTTTATGGTGTTCCAGTATGTATTATTTCTAATGATAAGCCAGATGGAAGTGCTTATCACTTAAAAGAGGGTTTTACAGTATATAATTTGCGTATGTTGATTGATAATATTCATCATGGTTGTATTATTAGCAATTATGCTCCTTCAGTTATTCCTGTATCAATTTCAAAATCTTTTATTGTAGATAACGATTACCATAATATAGATAGAGCAGTTTGTGCTATGACAGCAGAGTTGCCATTCTTTTTTAGTTTTGCAGATCTTGAAAAAATACGGGTAGGTATTGCAGAAATGGTTACAAATGCTATAGAGCATGGTAATCTTGGTATTACTGACGTTGAAAAAATGGAAAGCACAGAAAATGGAACTTTTTATCAGCTTTTAGAAGAAAGAGCTAAAGATCCAAAATATTCTTGTCGCAAAACAGAAGTTTTTATTTCTTGTTGTGATGGTGTCCTTACTATAAAAATTAAAGACGGTGGCAATGGTTTTGATACATCTAAAATTCCAGATCCTACTGATACTGAAAGATTGTTAAAGTTGCATGGTAGGGGAATTTTTATTGCCAAAATGTATTTTAATGAAATTACTTATAATGATAAAGGTAACGAAGTTACTCTTATTAAAAAGATATAATTAGGTTAATTGAAAGATTATTTAGAAACGTTTTCATTGCTACGCTATTTATTAATATCATTGAGATATTTTTCTAAAATTTTAATTTTTTCTTCAGTTATATTAGTGTCTTTATTTAGTTTTTTGTATATTTTTAATATTATTTTTTCATTATATAAAATATTTTTTGTCCATGAATGTTTACTATCAATTTCCATTGCTTTATTTATGAATTTAAGAGCTTTTTCAGGGTTATTATCTATTTCTGTATCAGCCATTATTCTATAAAATGCACTTCTAATTTTATCACTATAACTACTTGATGATGCAATAGAGGAAAGAGTAGAAGATTTATGATTATTTTTAAACTTTGCGTAAGATTTATAAGGTTCTTTTAATGAGGAATAATCGTAATTATTATTTTTTAGAAAATTACCAATATTTACTTCAAGATTACAATTGCCAAGAATAGCAAAAGCAATAGCATCATCTATTTTTTTACTATTTGTTTCTATCGGTTCAGAAATATACATGGCAAGTGAAACTCTTGCCATATCACAAAATTTACCCATATTGCGAAAATGATTAACTGCTCGTATATAAGTATATTCAGCCATTGTTTCATCACCTTTTAACGAATAATCAACGGCTCTATTTATAATATTTATTCCTATACTTATTTCATCTGGCTCATGTTTTCCAGCACAAGATGTATTAATTATTATGGCAATAATAAATCCTAAATATTTGTAAATTTTTATCATTTTAAAGGCACCTCAGTAGGCTCTTCTTTCCCAATACTAATTGGCCAAATATTTTCAAGTTTTAATAATAAATTATTTCCAGTTTCAATAATAGATTGAATTTCAGCCCTTAAGATATCAAGATTTTGTGTGCCATCTGCTACATTTTTTGATATTTGTTCAAGGTGAATAGTTATTTCATCAACTCTTTGTATTGTTGGTTTTAATGATATAATCATATCTTCTATAGTGTTTGTAGCATTTAAGGTGCTTTTCAATATTGGTTCTGCATTTGCATCTATTTTATTAATAGCTCTATTTAATACTATACTGCCACTTTCAACATTTGATGCAACAATAACAGCTTTTTCACTAAAGGTGCGTAAGTCTTTTAAAAATTTAATAACTTCCTCTTGCACATAGTCTGAACGAGCAAGAAACCCTAAAGAACCTTCTTTATTAGTAATATCATCACCTAATGCACCTAAACCTCTTAAAAGTTTTGATATATCTCCATCTTCATCAGCAACTCTACCTAAGATAACGTTAATATTTGAAATAATTTCTTTTAAATCATCAATTGCAGGAATTGCTTTATCTATAACTGCTTGTATTCCTTGATCTCTTTCAAGAGTAAAAGTGCTATTATCTGTAATAATTGGTGAAGAACTTTCAAGATTTGTAATAATTGAAATGAAACCTCCACCAATAATGTTTAAAGAACCTAATTTAAATACTGAATCTTGACGAATCCATTTTGCATATCTATTTGGAATGCCTATTTTAATAACAACTCTACCGTCATCTTGTAAACGAATATTATCAACTCGTGAAATTGTAAACCCAGAATATTTTACTGGCATACCTTTACTAATATCATCACCAGTAGTTGTATATACATTAATATTAACTTTACTGACTAAAATATCTCTACTGATACCAACTGCAATAATAACAGTAACAATAGTAATAACTGCAATTAATGCAAAAAGCCCAACTTTAACTTCTATATTCCTAAAACGTGGGTCTGCCATTGTTTCTTATTAATCTCCATATAATCTGTATCTGTATAGTAGCTACTAAAATTTTTATGTTCAACTATTGTTACAGTGAAATCGTTAATAGTATTTATAAAATGTATAAATTCTTCATAGTTTTCTAATTGTATCATATTATTTGGCATAATAAAAATAATATGTTTGGGAAATAGCATAATTGCCCTTAAATATTTAATAATTAGTGTTTCATAATCATTTAATCTTTTTTGTCTGTGATGTAAAGTATGTTCTAAACCGAATTTTTCTAATAAATCAAATACTATACGTTCAGATTTTTTTATACTCATACGTTTTATGTAATTTAGTGGCAACATTAAATTTTCTGATATAGATAATTTTGATAATAATGGTAAATTATATGATACAATAGAAACTTCTTTCCATAGACAGTTTCTTCCTACATTTCTTTGAATACTATTTGCTTCAAGATTATTTGATACGGGTACTAAATATTTTTTATTCATATTATTTCACCAATAATCATAACTAAAATAAAACCAATAAATACTCTTATCATTCCAACTACTATTGATTTTATAATATCTGATTGTGTGCCAGTAATTGATAATGCAGTATACATTGGTATTGAGGCTATAAGAAAACCAGAAATAATAGTTTTAAATAAGAATTTAGCAATATCAAGTAATCTTATTTCATAAATAAACTGTCTTAATATACTATCTAATGTAGTATCTAATTGAAAACTTAATAGAAAATATCCACCGATAATAGATAGAATAGAAAAGTAAATAGATAAAACTACATTTGAAATAATACAAGCTAATACTCGTGGAAAATATGTGTATATATATGGGTCTATATTCATAGCTTCAAGAGCAATTATTTCTCTGTTGTATTTCATGATACCTATTTCTATTAACAATGCAGATGATGTTCTTAAAATTAATAAAACACCTGTTGTTATAGGGGCTGCGTATCTAATTACAACAGCAATAAGTGTGCTACCGATAGATTCATTAGCGCCTAAAGTAATAAGAAATTGACTTAATTGACCTACAAGAACTATACCTAAAAGCAGTGATATAAAAGTCATGATTACTATTAATTCAACGCCTGTATAGTATATCTGCCTAAAAAGAACCATATTAACAGCTGGATTAATAAATTTTGAACCCACGATACCACGAACACATACTTTAATTGAGAATTTACTGTGTCCTATGAAAAAATCATAAATATCTATTAATTTTGAGCCAAATTTATAAGCAAAACTATACATAGACATATAATATAAGCAAAATAGATTATAATCAACAATCATTATGAGTTTTATATGAAAAATCGTAAAATTTATAGTAGATGTTCATTTTCATTGACGTAAAAAATAGTAATTGATAGAATAGGGGAAATATGATTAACGCTAAAAGATATGTGATTTAATGGAGGAATTAATGTTACGTAAAAAGTCAATTATGGACGGTAATATGGCAGCAGCTCATGTTGCCCATGCTGTTAATGAAGTTATAGCAATTTATCCAATTACTCCATCTTCCGTTATGGGTGAAATTTCAGACGAAAAGAGTACAGCTGGAGAAAAAAATATATGGGGAACTGTGCCAATAGTTACAGAAATGCAATCTGAAGCAGGTGTAGCTGGTGCAGTTCATGGAGCTTTGACTGCTGGTGCAATGACTACAACTTTTACTGCATCTCAAGGTCTTTTATTAATGATACCTAATATGTATAAAATTGCAGGTGAGCTTACACCTACAGTTTTTCACGTTAGTGCAAGGGCTTTAGCTGCACAAGGGCTTTCAATATTTGGTGATCATTCTGATGTTATGGCTTGTCGCAGTTGTGGTTGGACGATGTTTGCTTCTTCAAATCCTCAAGAGGTTATGGATAATGCTCTTATCGCCCAAGCAGTTACTTTGCGTAGTAGAATACCAGTATTGCATTTCTTTGATGGTTTTCGCACATCTCATGAGCTTTCAGTAGTTGAAGAATTAACTTTCGATGATATGCGTAGCATGATTAACGATGATTTAATTAAAGAGCATAGAAAGCGTAGTTTATCTCCTGATAATCCAACTATAAAAGGAACTTCTCAAAATCCAGATGTATTTTTTCAAGGTAGAGAAACTGTGAATAAATATATGAACAGTGTTCCAGAGATAATGAAAGAAGAAATGGATAAATTATCAAAAATAACTGGCAGAAAATACGGTTTAGTAGAATATTCTGGTGCAGAAGATGCAGAACATATTATAGTTATTATGGGTTCTGGTGCTGATGTTGCCGAAGAAACTTCTATGTATCTAAATAGCACTGGAGAAAAAACTGGCGTTATAAAAATTCGTCTTTTTCAACCATTTCCAGTAGAAGATTTTATTAAAGCTATTCCATCAACAGTTAAAACAATGGCAGTTTTAGATAGAACAAAAGAAGCTGGTTCCCTTGGAGAGCCTTTATATTTAATAGTTAGAACTGCTATTGGTGAGGCAATGGGAGCAAAAATTACATCTTTTAATCATTATCCTATTATTGTTGGTGGTAGATATGGTCTTGGTTCAAAAGATTTTACTCCAGCAATGGTTAAAGGTGTTTACGATAATCTTAAATCTGAAAAACCTAAAACATCATTTACTGTTGGTATAAATGATGATGTTACTAACACATCTATTGATTTTGATAATAACTGGGTAATACCTACAGATAAGGTTTATAATGCTATGTTTTTTGGACTTGGTTCTGATGGAACTGTTGGTGCAAATAAAAATACAGCAAAAATTATTTTTAGTGAAACTGGAAAAAATGTTCAAGCATATTTCGTTTACGACTCAAAGAAAGCTGGCTCAATGACTACTTCTCATGTTAGATTTGGAGATACTCAAATTAAAAGCTCATATCTTGTCCAAAAAGCAGATTTTATTGCTTGTCATAATTTTAGCTTTTTAGAGAGATACGATATTTTATCTAGGTTAAAAGATGGTGGAACATTCCTTTTAAATAGTCAGTATAAAGCAAATGAAGTATGGGATAAAATTCCTAATATTGTTAAAGATTTAATTGTAAAGAAAAAGGCAGAATTTTACGTTGTTGATGCAGTTGAAATTGCTAAAGATTTAGGACTTGGTTCTCGTATTAATGTGATATTACAAACTGCATTTTTTAAAATATCTAATATTATACCTATTGACCAAGCTCTCACTTCTATTAAAACAGCTATCAAAAAAACTTACGGTAAGTATGGCGATGAAATTGTAGAAAAAAATTCTAAAGCAGCAGATTCTGGAGCAGAATTAATAGAAAAAGTATCGTATCCATCTGATTATAAATACGATGGTAATAGTGGCATTATTAATTGTTGTCTATCTGATAAAAGTGCTAATGATTTTGTTCGTAATATTACTTCAAAATTAGTAGAAGATAGAGGAGAAGAAATTAAAGTTTCTGAAATGCCAGCTGATGGAACGTGGCCAGTAGGAACAGCTCGTTTTGAAAAACGTAACATTGCAGTCAATATTCCAGTATGGAATGAAGATATTTGTATCCAGTGTGGAATTTGCTCATTTGTTTGTCCTCATACTGCTATAAGAATGAAATTCTATGATAAAGATTTAGTAAAAGATGCTCCATCTACTTTTAAATATACAGAGGCAAAAGGTAAGGAGTTTACTGGTTTTTACGCTACAATTCAAGTTGCACCAGAAGATTGCACTGGTTGTTCAGTATGTGAATATAATTGCCCTGCAATAAGCAAGCAAGACCCAACTAAAAAAGCACTTACTATGACACCTCAAATTCCATTAAGAGAAAGCGAAGTTGAAAATTTTAATTTCTTTTTATCAATACCAGAGTTGCCTGTAGATAAATATAATAAAAATTCTTTAAAAGGTAGTCAGCTTGCTCCTCATATGTTTGAATTTTCTGGAGCTTGTGCTGGTTGTGGTGAAACACCATATATTAAATTATTAACTCAACTTTTTGGGGATAGACTACTTATTGCAAATGCAACAGGTTGTTCATCAATTTATGGAGGTAATTTACCAACAACTCCATATTGCTCAAGAGCTGATGGTTTAGGTCCTGCATGGAGTAATTCACTTTTTGAAGATAATGCAGAATTTGGTTATGGTATGCGACTTGCAACTGAGTATTTTACTTTAAAAGCAAAAGAATATCTTGAAATTTTAAAAAATGAAATAGGTCCTTTATCTACTGAAATTTTAGAAGCAGATTTATCTAATCAAGTAAATATTGAGTTACAACGAGGTAGAATTAAAGAGCTTAAAAGTAAACTTTCTTCAATTGATACAGATAAAGCAAAAGATTTATTATCTATAGCAGATTATCTTGCTCCTAAATCAGTATGGATTATAGGAGGAGACGGTTGGGCATATGATATTGGATATGGTGGTCTTGACCACGTCTTAGCTTCTGGTGATAACGTAAATATTCTTGTTCTTGATACAGTAGTTTATTCAAATACTGGAGGACAAGCATCAAAATCAACTCCTATTGGTGCTTCTGCAAAATTTGCTACATCTGGTAAAATTCAAGAGAAGAAAGATCTTGCAATGATTGCAATGACTTATGGAAGTATATACGTTGCAAAAGTTTCTCTTTCTAACCCTATGCAATGTATTAAGGCGTTTATGGAGGCAGAGGCTTATAATGGTCCATCATTAATTATTGCTTATTCTCATTGTATTGCTCAAGGTATTAATATGACAACTGGAGTTGATGAACAGAGAAAGGCAATTCAAGCTGGATATTGGCAATTAATGAGATTTAACCCAGCGTTAATGGACGAAGGTAAAAATCCATTGCAAATTGATAGTAAACCAGCAATGAATGATTTAGCTTCTTTTATGGCTGGAGAAAATCGTTTTAGAATTACTAAAAAACTTGATTCTGAAAAATATAATGAAATAGTTGAGATTGCCTCAGTTAAACAAGCAAGGCGTAATAAAATTATGATGCAACTTGCTAATAATCTTGATTATAGTAATGAAAAATAACTATTTAAAAGCCTTTAGGTATATTACCTAAAGGCTTTTTTATATTATGTTAGAATTTATTATAGCTTTAAATGATTTAATAAACTGTTCTTTTTGATTGCTATTATCTTCTGTAAATGAATATACTTCAAAAGTTAATGCAAATATAATACCCATAATCATTAAACTTTTAATTTCAATACTTTCTTCAGTATCTTTTGGCTTTAGTATTTTTATAATATCTTTATACATATTTTTACTTTTATTAGTAAAATCTTTTAAAATATTTTTAAACTTATCTTGTAATTCATAAGCATAAAGGCGACCAGTTGCTCTATTGCTCCAAACAGTATCATAAACTTTACTGGCAATATTATAAATTTCTTCTTCAGAATTTGACTTAATATCATCTAACAATAAATTTTTAATAGTAGGCGTAATATAATTGATAGCTTGAATAAGGCAATCTTCTTTATTTTTAAAGTATAAATAAAAAGTTCCTTTCCCAATGCCAGCATTTTCTGTAATATCACAAATTGTAATATTATTATAACCTTTGTTTGAGCTTTGCTCTATAAATGATTTTAATAATTTAAGTTTCTTGTTATCCATTTATAATACCTAAGTCTTTCAAATATTATATATTAAAAAATAATAAATTAACA
>JAZSQT010000179.1:0-5645 GCA_045538075.1 Mucispirillaceae bacterium | reverse complement strand
TTTTTTTCCTTACATTAAAATATTATAAACTTTTTCTTATATTTTATTGAAATGATTATAAATATCTGTTATATTTTACGTGTTTTATAATGAAAAAATTATTTTTTTATATAGGAGGTTTATATGGCTTTAGATGAAATTGATGTTAAGATATTAAATATGCTTATTGCCAATGGACGAGTATCTTATACAGATATTGCAAAAGAAGTCGGTATGAAACCACCTTCTGTTATTGACAGAATTAAAAAACTTGAAAACGATGGCATTATTTACGATTATGCAACACGTGTTGATTATAAAAAATTAGGTTACGACATAGTTGCTTTCGTAGGTGTATCTATAGACAATCCAGTTCATCTTGATAATTTTGAGCTTCAATTAAAAACCCTTGATGATGATATAGTTGAATGTTATCACGTTACAGGAGATTTTACATTATTACTTAAAGTAATTACGAAAAACACTAATACACTTGCTTCAATTATCAAAAAATTACGTGCTTTTTCTGGTGTTATCAACACTAACACTATTTTAGTATTTTCTACTATGCTTGATAAGGTCCATAAGGTGTAGAAATTTCTTGTTATCCATTAGTTAGTGTATGTATTCCTGCATACAACCGTATTAGCGAAGTTCAAGATGCTATTGCCAGTGTTTTTATGCAAAGTTATAAAAATATTGAAGTAATAGTATGTGATGATTTTTCTAATCCACCATTATACGACTACTTATATCCATATTTTAGTAAAATTAAATATATTTTTCATTCAGAAAATAAAGGCGTTTCAGCTTCAAGAAATACGTGTATAAATAATAGCAATGGTGATTTTTTAGCTTTTTTAGATAGCGATGATTTATGGTTACCAGAAAAAATAGAAAAACAAATTAATTTTATGATAAATAATAATTTATCTATCTCCCATACAAATGAATTTTGGTATAAAAATGGCACTTGGATTAACCAAAGTAGCAAACATAGTCGTTACGGTGGATATATTTTTCCAAAAGTATTAGATATGTGTAGAGTTTCTCCATCAAGTTTAGTTATAAAAAAAGGTATCGGTTTATTTGATGAAAGTTTAAGGGTTTGCGAAGATTATGAGTTTATTTTAAGAATGAGCCTTTTATACGAAATTGGCTATTTAGAAGAAAAATTACTTATAAAAAGAGCTATTACTTGCGACCAATTAAGTAAATCTATAAAACATATTGAATCTATTAGATATAATATTTTAAAAAACTTTGAAAAAAGTAACAACAACTTGCCTCTTGAATATGCCACTGCTTTAACAAAAGAAATATTAAGAAAAAAAGAAATAACTAAAGATAGATAAATTACTTATCTGGCAACTTACACTCATACATTCTATCTGGCTCTGGGCTACATTTATATAGGCCACACTCTTCGTATTTATATGATTTTTTAGTCATTAAATCTATAACATAATAATGAACAGCTGCCCTACCTTTTTCTCCATCAACATGGGTTGACCAGTATTTGACTATATCTTTACCACACACTAATATTCTTGAACCGTATAAATTTGCTTCATAGGCAGTAAGGCCAGAAAAAAGAATATAAAATGCAAGAAATATTGATAATTTAATAATTTTCATATAAAATTATATCTTAAAGATAGTAAAAGTCAAAGAATTTAGGTTAAATTAGTTGAAAAAAATTGTATTTGCACTATTAATCTTTTTTTTGTATATCAATAGTTTTGCTGCTCCTCTTGGATCTGCCCCACCGAAAGAGCCTAAACCGTATATTCCAAATATATCTACTCCAGATGAGCCTCAGCCAAAAGGAGGCATACCTTTGGACGACTTAAATATAAAAGAACCTTATCCACCAGTAGAAACAACGCCAAGGGATAAAGATATTTTTAAAAAATACGAAAAAGAACCAGACATACCTTTATATGAACCATCGTTGCGTTTTAGAGACCCTTATGCGAAAGAGCCTGAACCTCTCATAATTCTTCCAGATGGCGAATTTTATTTTGTTTGTCCAAAATATATGAAATGTGAATAATTTGTTACGATACTAAAAAATTAATAGAATCTTTTAAACCCATCATAAACATTTTTACACCCATTGCTACAATAAATACTTGCATAATACGAGCAACTACAAGCAACACTAATTTTCCAAAAAGTTTTTCAAGAGATGCTGAAAAATGGAATAAGATTAACATAACCAAAAAAGATACGGCAGCAGAAAGAATAGTTAAAAACATTCCACTATCTGACGACATTACGATTAATGTAGCAAGAGTTCCTGGACCTACCATCATAGGAAAAGCCATTGGGATAATACATTTTCTAATGATTTCTTTTTCTGATTCTACAGAAGTTGTATCTGGGCTTTTATATTTTAATTTTAGAGGAAATAGCAAGTTTTTTATCCCCATTACTATTAAAATTACCCCTCCAGCCATTCTTAAATCTCTTATTTCAATTTTAAATAAGTATTTCATTATGTAAGGGCCAGCTAAAGTAAAAATTAAGACTATTATAAAGGCAGTATATATTATTGTCCTAAAAAGTTTTTGACGAGTTGCAACTGGTATATCTTCCGTCATTTCAAGGTATTGTGGAAGATTGCCAAAGGGATTAATAACTGCAAGAATTGCTAATATTGAAATAAATAATAAATAAAAATTATTTTGAACTTCTATCATAATATCTTAACCAAATAAATTTCATATTAAGATTTTTATTTAAATTAAAATAAATTTCAAGTAAATTATTTATAATAGAAAGGTGAAATAATGAAGAAAGAAATATCTACAGAAAATGCTCCAAAAGCTATTGGACCTTATTCTCAAGGAATAATTTTTAACAATCTAATATTTACTTCTGGTCAAATTCCAATTAACCCATTAAATAATGAAATAAAAAGCGATATTGAAAGTCAAGCTAATCAAGTATTTAATAATATTAAAAATATTCTTGAAAAAGCTAATTCAAGTATGAATAATGTGATAAAAGTAACTATTTTTTTAAAAGATTTAAAAGATTTTGATAAAGTGAACAAAATTTACGGCAATTTTTTTAATCAACCATATCCTGCAAGAAGTTGTGTAGAAGTATCTAAACTGCCAAAAGATGTGTTAATTGAGGCAGAAGCCATAGCATATAAGTAGATTACATATCATTTAAACATCTACTTATTGCTTCTCTAATGTTATCTGCCTCCATTTCGCCTTGCCCTTCAGCAGCGCATAGATAAACTAAATCAGAATTTTTAGCATCAATAACTTGTATGCTAATTTCTACTGCATCACCTGCAAAACCTTTTAAAACTTCTCGCCTACCACTTTCTGCATAATTTACGATTAAAGTTTCTTCTGGGTGATTAATTTCATTAACTATAACTAAGCCTTTCTTCATAAATTTGCCAGCAATAATATCTACTGGATTTAATACTGTCGTATATCCATAAGTATAATAATATCCATTTGTAACGCCACTTGAAATAACATTTTTTGCTTTGCTAATATATACGTATTTATATGATGAAAAATCTGAATATTTTTTCACTTCTACTGGTTTTAAAGCACAAGCAGAAACAGAAAAAATCAATGTAAAATACAAAATTACTCTAACAATCATTTAATACCTAATTTATATCCGTATGCAATATTGCATACGGATATACGTTATTTCATATTTTCATTTTTTGCAAGATAAGTATTCATTGCATCAAGATACGCTTCTACAGAAGCAACAAGGACATCTGTAGAATATCCTTTCCCATTTACATTAAAGCCAGATTTATTAAATTCTGCCCTAATTGTAACTTCACCTTGAGCATCTTTTCCAGGAGTAACAGCATTAATACGATAACTTTTAAGCCTTCCCTCAATGCCACAAATTCTTTCAATTGCTTTAAAAGCAGCATCAATAGGACCATCACCAATTGCTGCATCAGTTAAAACTTCTCCGTCATCATTTTTTAAAGTCATTGTAACAGTAGGCACAAAACTTGTTCCACTAGAAAATCCTACGTATTCAAGACTATAATAAACTTTACTATCAATAGACTTGCCTAAAATAATAGCTTCAAGATCTTCGTCGTAAATTTCTTTCTTTTTATCAGCTAAATCTTTAAAATCATTAAAGGCTTTTTCTAACCTTTCAGCATCTAAATCGTATCCTAATTCTTTTAATCGTGTTGTAAAAGCATTTCTACCAGAATGTTTGCCTAAAACTAAAGCATTTGATGGAAATCCAACACTTTCTGCCGTCATAATTTCATAAGTAGTTCTTTCTTTTAAAATACCGTCTTGGTGGATACCTGCTTCGTGAGCAAAAGCATTCTTTCCAACTATGGCTTTATTCGGTTGCACTTCAACGCCAGTAATATTTGATAACATACGACTTGTTCTATATAATTCTTTCGTATTAATAGTGCAATTAACATCACTATACAAATCTTTACGAACATTAACTGCCATAACAATTTCTTCTAATGCGGCGTTGCCAGCTCTTTCTCCTATTCCATTAATTGTGCATTCAATTTGACTTGCTCCAGCTCTAATTGCAGCAAGGGCATTTGCAACACCTAAACCTAAATCGTTATGGTTGTGGGTGCTAACTACTGCTTTATCAATATTTGGAACATTATTCATCACACCAGAAATAAAATTATACATTTCTTCTGGAGTAGTATAACCAACCGTATCTGGTAAATTGACAGTTG
The DNA here is from genome assembly GCA_045538075.1 of Mucispirillaceae bacterium. Lineage (GTDB taxonomy): Bacteria > Chrysiogenota > Deferribacteres > Deferribacterales > Mucispirillaceae > JAZSQT01. The sequence continues at coordinate 937 of JAZSQT010000179.1, read as the reverse complement.
ATGCTCCAGCTTTAATAACTGCTTCTGCCACTTGATATAAAAATTCTGGATCACTTCTGATTGCATCTTCTGCAGAAAATTCTACATCATCACAAAGGTTTCTTGCAAATTTAACGGCAGCAACTGCCATTTCTAAAACTTGCTCTCTCGTTTTTTGCAACTTATATTTTAAATGAATATCACTTGTAGCAAGAAAAGTGTGTATTCTTGGATTTTTTGCTTTTTTTAAAGCGTCCCATGCTGTTTGTATATCTTTTTCTGCTGCACGACATAAGCCACAAACTTTTGATGAAGTAATAACTTCAGAAACTTTTTGAACAGCTTCAAAATCGCCTAAAGAAGATATAGGAAAACCAGCTTCAATTACATCAACGCCTAATTTTTCAAGTTGAAGAGCAAGTCGTATTTTCTCATCAGTTTTCATACTAAATCCGGGAGCTTGTTCGCCATCTCGGAGGGTTGTGTCAAAAAATACCAACTTTCTCATTTTTTCTCCTTTCTATAAAAGTATAAAAATTATACCCTAAAATCATAATTAATATACTAAATAAAAACAATAATAACAATATTTTTCAATTATTAAATGATACAAAAAATTCTTATTAACATTTTTTACTGGATTACTTCGTCCCTTTGCTCCTCGTAATGACTGACTTAAAGTCACTAGCGAGAAAAACGCCAGTTTTTTATGGCAATTTACATATAATACAAAAAATTTCGTCCTAAAATTTTTATATATACAAATCTTAAAACTTGAAAAAATAAATAAATATAAATTTTTAAATAATATTGAAACGATAACAATATACATAAAGAATACAATTTTTGAACTCAGAAGTAATGACATATATTTATTCAATGCTTTTTGGGAGCTTTGGGTGGAACCCCGAGCTTTGCTGAGTTAACGACCTTATTGAATAAATATATGGAATGCTTT
>JAZSQT010000108.1:0-4625 GCA_045538075.1 Mucispirillaceae bacterium | reverse complement strand
TAATATTTTGTTGTATTAATTTATATATTAAAGCTCAATAGTATTTATTATTGCAGAAAAAATATCATCTACAGATAGCAATAAACCATTATTGACACAATTGATAATATGCCATTTATCCTTAATCGCTATCTCTTTATAAACATTATATACCTTTTCTAAATAAGAATTATCTTTTTCATGAATATCTTTTTTATCATCTGTATAAGCTCTTTTATCTTTATGTAAAACTAAATTTGACGAAATACTTGGAGGCACATCAAGAAAATAAATATTATCTGCTTTTGGTAGTCCTAAAATTTCATATTCAAAAGTTTTTACCCATTCAATAAAAGGTTGCCTTTTATTTGCATCTAATTTTGCTGCTTGATGAGCAAAATTTGATGGCACGTATCTATCAAAAATAACTACTTTATTTTTACTTAACGATGATAAGATTTTGTCTTTCATCTCATATCTATCTATAGCATAAAGCATAGCAGGAAATTCAGCAGGCAAATCAGCCATAGCTCCATAGCCACCATTGAGATATTTTGCAATTTCTTTCCCAAAAAAAGTGCCAGTATAATTAGGAAAACTAATAAGAATGTTATCTACACCCTTATTAGTTAAATATTCAGATAATTTTATTGATTGTGTGCCTTTTCCAGAGCCATCAATTCCTTCAAAAGCAATTATCAATTTACAGTATCCTTTGTAATAAATGCAGGGTTTATTACAATTTTATTTTTCAACCTTAAAGATTCTATGTATGATGATAATGCTTCTTCTGATTTAATACTTCTAATATATGTAGCAATAGTATCTTTTTCTGATAAATAATCATCAGTATTCGGCAAAATAATATTATCTACTTTAATAGCATACACATTATCACCAATTAAATATGCTTTCTTTATCGTATCGCCTTTTTTACTTTTAAAAATAGAGTTAATTAATTCATCTGCTGAAGATAATATATCTTCTGGTGCATTACGTAAAAATTCTTTAGATTTAATAGCTTTACCATTAAAAACTTTTATTGCCTCATCAAAACCTTTTTCAAGAGCTTTATCCATATCTGCTATAGCTGTTTTTTTGGCATTATTTTCTTTGAAAGCTATTAACACTCTTTCTTTTACTTCATCGTAAGCAGGTATAATTGCTGGAATTTTTTCTTCAACTTCAAAAAGATATGTAATATCACCATCTTCTATAAGTTGGCTTATTTCTGTTTTATTAAGAAGAAACATATTTTTAAGTGCATCTTGGTTAGATAAAAATACTGGTAAAGGTGGATTACTTGCTTCAAACAATTCTGTTGAAGACACCACTAAACCACTATCTTTGTTTGTTTCAACGTATGATGTAATATTACCAGAGCTTAAGATATTTCTATAAGTGTTTAACACATCATTTCTATAAGATGATTCTTTATTATTTTGTTTCAATATTTCTGTAATTTCTGCTATTTTCTCATTTAAAGGTGCAACTATTTCTGGAGTTTTATTATCTACTAAAATAATATTATATCCATTACTTGATTTGATAACATCTGTAAACTTACCTTTTTCTGTAGCAAAAACTATTTTTTCCATTTCTGGTTCCATTTGACCTTTAAAAACTCTTCCAATAACACCATTATTTTCTGCCACAAGTTTATCTGCATATTTTTTTACTACCGTTGAAAAATCAACGTTATTTTTCAATTCAGCTAATGCGTTGTCAATTTTTTCTTTTGCTTCTTTAACTTGGTTTTCATTATTCCAATCAGAAACAGAAACAGTAATACTGCGAATTTCAACATTTTCTGGTGTAGTATAATTTGAAATATTTGCATTGTAGTAATTTTCTATATCACTTGTAGAAATCTCTATATTTTCTGATTTTGCAGAATTTTTATCAAATATAACGTATTTCAACTTTACTTTAGCAGGAAGTTCATAAGAAAATTTATTATCTTCATAATATTGTTGCAATTCTTCTGTTTTTGGAGTTTCTTTAGATATAAAATTTGTAACAGGCACACTAAAATAACTAACTTGAGCTTTAGTATTTCTGTAATTATACTCATTCATTATTTCTGCTTCGCTAACTTCATACTGAGCATTTGATACTAAAAGTTGAAACTTATTAACTAATAAATCATCTCTAACTGCTGACTCAAAGACAGCTGGAGTTTGTCTAAAATAGCTTAATGCTTGAGTATATATATTTGTGTCAAACTCACCCTTATCATTATGAAAAGCTGGAACAGCTTTAATCGCCTCAATAACTTCTATATCAGATAATGGAATCTCAAGCCTTTTAGCTTCTTGCAACATAAGTTTTCTATTTATAAGTTCATTAGTAACTAATTCATCTAAATTTTGCCCTTGCATAAATATTTCAAAAGCATCACCAAAAGTATTTTTTAAATTTGCAACAGTATTGTCGTAAAAAGTTCTATATTCTTCATACCCTACAACAGTATCGCCAATTTTTACTACGTATGCACCTTGATTTTCTCTTGAACCTATACCCCAAACAACAAAAATTGTTGATACAAAAGCAAGTATAACGAGCCACAACACAATTTGTAAAATTTTACGGCTATTGCGTATTGAACTAAGCATTTATGAACCTCAAAAATAATTATAAAGAAAAGACTCGGCAGAGTATCTTTGGCACATAAATCCTAAAGCTACCGCTGCTTTCTTCCGAATCTGACGGGGTTCACCAAGCATTTATTGCAAAGGCCCAGCCGAGTCATTACTACCTATTTTAAACAAAAATAAGTAACTATATTTTTTATCAATACAATAAAATAATGTCAAATGAAAAATTATAATAACTCTTTTTCAAGAACATTCAAAACTGTTTCATCAAGATTTATAAATCCATGTAAAATAGTTATTATGAACTGGTATATACCGTATTCTGGAGCATTATTATATACTGCTTGAGAAAAAGGTGAAATAGAATTAGATATAAATTGTGAAATAAAATCTCTTTGAATAATAACTAATTTTTTAATATCTTCAAGACTGTTTAATTTTGCACTTCTTTCTGAAATTTCAGCAAGAAAATCAAGAAGAACAAATATTTCACTTGGATTATTATTTTCTATATCGTAATTATACTCTTTATAAATATCTGATACTTTTTCTGTATTTGGAAATTTTCTACTTATAGCTTCGCTTCCAGCTAAAAATAGTAATGCAAATTCATGGGCTAACTTGCCTTCAACCCATACTTTATCAAGACTAATAGCAATACTATGCCAGCCTGATAATTTTTCGTAGGCTTGCACCATATCATCTTCTCCACCTGCAAATTCTAATGATTCAAGTAAATCGTCCATATATTTGCAAAGGTTTTCTACTGTATCAAGATTTGGTTCATTCTTCATAACTTCAGATAGTATTCCATATACTCCAGCCCTACCAGCCATTAACATTTTTGCTTCATTTATATCTATCATATTTTCTCCTAATATTTTTTCATTATAAATATATATTATTATAAGAAAAAAACAATTATTTTATATATAATTAAAAACCTATTATCATTAAAATATTTACGTTTCAAATATTTTTCTTATTTGTGAATGCGTTATAGTTTTATACGTTATTATTCCAGTAAAAACTCCTGTAATAACAGCACTAAACATTAATAATCCAGTCAAATTAGTATATAAAATACCTTTTATATATATCTCATTTAGTATAACAATCTGCGTAAGCATATGGAAATACGCCCCTACAATACCACAAGAAATTGGAGAAATTTTATCTTTCATCAACCTTAATATAATCAATACAAACACAAAAGAGACAATGCCTGACGGCACTGAAATTGATAATCTAAATAACATATTACCAGAAAAAATTGGAACAAGAAAAATTTTTAAAAATAAAACTGAAAAAGATAATCTTATTGGTAATAAATATATAGCTATTAAAACTGGTATATTTGAAAGACCTAACCGAATTGCTGGAAGTGGCATAGGAATAAAATTTTCTACAATAGATAGGATAATACTCAAACATACTAATATGCCAACTAATACAGATTTACTAATCATCATCTATCATCACTACAATCTATTTTGATAGCAATTTTATTTGGTAAACAAACTATAGATTGATTACATTCTGAAATTTCTCCAAAATTAACACATATTTTGTCGCTACAATCTGAATTTATAACTTTTACCTTATAATCTTTTATTTCAATAACCATATTAACATTAAAGTATTTTTCTAAATCTATAATACCATCTTTATACGGCAACTCTATTTCCTTGTTATTTGATAATAAAAAAAGTTTCTTATTACTATTTTTGTATGGAAACAAGAAAAATAGCATACAAGTAGTAACGGCAACAATAAATATAATTATATCTAAAATTTTAACTTTCATACAATATCATATATAGATTAATACAAGTAATAAAAAACTCAAGTATAAATTCATACGCTATTTAAACATTGTTATATTTTTGTTTTATTTTTATCAATTAATATTTGAATATTAGATAAGTTGAATGTGCATATTACCTTGATTTATAACATTATTTTTTTAGCTATATTATTAATAAAAATAGCTATATCTAAATATTTTTCTAAAAATACTATGTTATTTTATTTGTAAAAAAATATATT
>JAZSQT010000062.1:0-3174 GCA_045538075.1 Mucispirillaceae bacterium | reverse complement strand
TATTTATTAGGAGAAGAAGGTTACTCTTCAATAGCAACTTTTATTGTACAATCTTTGTTTGATGGAACATTTGCACGTGTCATTTCTGCTGCATTATTAATTATCGGAGTATGGTTTGTTTTTAGAAAAAAACAAACTGCTGCTGGAATGGGTTTTATCGCACTATCGTCATTAATCATATTTGGTAAATCAATATTAAATTCAATAATTTAAGGAGGTTAAATAATGTCTAATAATTCTTCATCATCTAATCAAACAGTAGTAAGTGATAGTAGCACAGGAAGGAAACAAGCAAAAAATTTAGTTGATGTTATTAGTGAAATTCAAAATTTCAGCGTAGGAGAAATTGCTAACGGTTCAGATATAAACAAAAACTATTTTACATGGCAAATGAATATTGAATTTTTTGCTGTTGGTTTTAAAGCATTTATAGCTGGACTACTTTTATGCTTACCTATGATACCATTATCTGTTGCAGTAAGTCATGACATAATAAATGTATATGGAGGAGCAGCTAATTTATATGATAAAATATTTATATTTATCTTAGCTTTTTCAATTTCTTTTGGTTCTTTAATCATATTATTAACTGCATCAAAATATGTTTGTGGAAATATTACCTACCTAATGGCAAAATCACTTTTTACTGGAGCCATATCATCTGCTATTATTAAAGGATTACTTCTTTTTATTATATTTCAAATTATTGCTGCTCTTTTTACACCAGATTTTATTCTGAATTATTTTAAAGATATATTTGAATTAATTCCCAAAGATAGCCCATTGCGAGGAGCAACGGCTTATGAAACTTCAGGCATTTTATCATCTAAACTTAAACCTATATTCAGAGTGTCATCTGTTATTGCATTCCTTTTTTCTATTATAGCAACACTCGCACTTATATTTACTTGGATAAAAATGAGAAAAAAATATAAAAAATTAAAAAATTTACAAAATTATATTGAACATGGAGCAGTATAATTCACTATCTGTATTTATAAAATAATGACAGCATTTAATATAAGGAGAAAATAATGGCAAATTTTGAAGAAAGAAAAAATAGAAGAATATCAATAGCTGCTCAACCTGGGACTATGGTTTTTGCTCCAAAATCAACTTTGTCATATAATTCAGTTGCTTATATGAGATTGATAGATAGAGCTGCTTATAAATTACAAAATGAACTTTTTCAACCGAACTCCAATAAACAAAATATAGAAAAAGCAAAAAAACTTATGGAAGAATATTTAGACTCCATGAGAAAAACTGCTCAAGAAATGAGTGAACTATCTGGACTAAAATTTTACGATCCAGAAGAAAATTCTAATAAATAAAATGATTTTAAATTAATGCTGTCAAAAGACCTATAAAAATTATAGGTCTTTTTTTATATCGTTTTTCCAGCAACTTCAACTCCAGTTATTTTTGCTATATCTCCTTTTTTACGCATTTCATACTCTTCATAAGTATTGTATTTAGAAAATGCTTCTATTTTAAAAGGAATATACCAACCATCACGTATTTTATTTTTATTGTCATCTATTAAATCAAATTTACCATTAAAATATCCGTCTTGAATCCAAGCAGTATCAATAAATCCAATATTTTTAAATAAATCAACAACACTCATTAATACACTTTTTTTTAAATCATTATTCATTTCATTATCTAATATTGAACTTATATCTTCAATACCATTCTTTCGTGCTTGACTTTGAATAATTTTCCATGCAAAAGTCGTTAATACTAACACTATATCACCATTAACAGTAATTGCAGTAAACCAACCTCGTTCTATCTTGTTTATTTTTCTGTTAATTTCATCTAAAAATAAATTATAATCAAACCATTCTATATTTATAATTGTTGGACTACTTGTATCAATAGCTAAATCAGAAAATAAGTTATTATTTTCTTCATTTTTTTTATACTTTACATTAGGTTCAATATTAAAATTAGGAATATACATATTAGGTTTAGAAGAGATATTTTTAGATACACTTTCATTTTTCTCTTCTGTTGATGTTATTATATCGTTATGAAGATTATTGTTTATTTGGATATTATCTTTTTGTATTACTTCATTATCTTCATTAATCTCTTTTTCACACGTGTCAAAATCGGAATTATTACTACTTTCGCACGTGTCTTCTTTTTCTTGTATCACTTGATTTTTTATATACAATTCTATTTCATAACGTCTTGCAGCAGAATCAATTTCTTTAAACATTTTAATAAGAGGATATTTATCACCTACATTACTATGATGATAAAGAATAATTTGAGATACTTCTTTATAAAAGTGCAATTCTTTATATCCTATAATTTCTGTCTCTAATATATAAATAGAGCTTTTAGGGTGATCTCCAGTAATATAATTTTTAATATTATTATGTCCTAAAATCTTTCCTAAATCATGTCCTAAAGCAGAAATTATTAATTTTTCTAAATAAAGTTTGTAATCTTTATTATAAATAGCTTCTTTTGCTACCTGCAAACTATGTTCTAATAAAGTTCGTTTATATAAAATATTATAAGTGCTTTTTTCATCTAAATGAGCAAGTTTGTAATTTTTTGATTGGTCTGATACAACAGATGGACAATCTCCAAATTTATCTAAATACTCTAATATATGACCAATAACTTGTTTGCCAGCCTTAGATAAATATAAACCTTTTATATCATTCTCCCAAAAATATATGATTTCTGGATGAATAAAATCAAAAATATATTCTTCTGCTTTGACTTGATTATCATTTAGCCAAGATTTAGATAACTCTTTTATACTTACAACTGCATCTTGCCTTCGCCATAAAGGACTTAAATCAGCAAGCAATATATTCATTTTTTTCATGTTTATATCTTTATTGTTTTCGTATCCAAAAGAAAATGCAATTTTATTGTATAGTGCTTCTATATTGTCATAAAATATCATAATTATTGCTGATAAAAATAAAGATAAACTAATTAAAATAAATATAGAAAATGAGTTACTTATAGTATTATTAAACATATATAATATTAAAAAAATAGTAATAAAATATTTAAAGAAAGATTGCCACTTAAATTTTAAATTTACTGCCTTAAAAGGATGTATTAAAAATACTTTTTCTCCATACAGAAAAGATAATGTAATTTTTAGAATAATTCCTATTGAAAATAAAAATAATAAAG
>JAZSQT010000005.1:0-6091 GCA_045538075.1 Mucispirillaceae bacterium | reverse complement strand
TTCTTTCTTCATCGTTTAAATATACATTTCTTGAGCTTAATGCAAGACCATCTATTTCTCTAACAATAGGCATTCCTACTATTTCTATATTAAAGTTTAAGTCTTTTACCATTCTTTTAATAATTTGAAGTTGTTGAAAATCTTTAGAACCAAAATATGCTTTATCTGGGTTAGTAATATTAAAAAGTTTAGTAACAACAGTAGTTACTCCTTGAAAATGAGTTGGACGTGTTTTACCACAAAGAATTGAAGACATATTATCAACATACACTGTCGTTAAACTATTTTTAGAATACATTTCTTCAACACTTGGATTAAATATTGCATCAACTTTTAACTTATCTAAAAATAATTTATCTCTTTCTATATCTCTAGGATATTTTTCTAAATCTTCACCTACTCCAAATTGAGTAGGATTAACAAAAATACTAACTATAGTTTTATCATTATCTTTTATAGATTGACTAATTAAACTACCGTGTCCATTATGTAAATATCCCATAGTTGGAACTAACCCAATAGAATAATTATTTTTTTTCCATTCATTAATTTTAACTCTAATATCCTTTATAGTAGTAAATATTTCCATTTTTCACCTTTAATCAAAAGAATGTTTATCTTCAGGAAATTTTATTGATTTTACATCTTCAATATATTGTTTAGTCCCATTAAATACAATATTTTCAATATCGGCATACTGTTTAACAAATTTAGGCACAAAATCATTAAAAATACCAAAAGCGTCGTGATATACTAAAATTTGTCCATCACAATATTTTCCAGAGCCTATACCTATAGTAGGAATATTTATATTTTCTGTAATTAATTTAGCACTATCTTTTACTATGCCCTCTAAAACAATAGCAAAAGCACCTGCAGATTCAAGAGATTTAGCTTCTTCAATTAAACTTCCTGCACCGTTTTTTCCTTGAATTTTATATCCACCCATAGTATTAACTTGTTGAGGTTTTAAGCCAATATGTCCCATTACATTAACACCACTATTCGTTAGCTTACTAACTATTGGACAAATTTCTATCCCACCCTCTAATTTTACTGCATTTGCTCCAGTTTCTTTTATTATACGAATACCATTTAATACTGCATCATCAATGTTTCCATGATAAGAACCAAAGGGCATATCTGCCACTAAAAAAGAATTAGTAATAGCCCTTTTTACACTTTTAGTATGATAAATAATTTCTTCTATGGTAACTGGCAAGGTTGATTCATAGCCGTTAACAACCATACCAAGAGAATCACCTACTAAAATTATATCTATACCAGCTTTATCAATTATCTTTGCTGACGTATAATCGTAAGCTGTTAGACAAACTATTTTTTCTTTATTTTTCATATTTTTAAATAAATTAATATTTTTTATTAATTTTTTACTATGAACACTCATGATTAATAGTAGCTCCTGATAATAAAAAAACTCGCCTTGAAAAACAAGACGAGTTTATAAAATATTATCTATATGTTTATTATCGTCTCGGTCAAAAAAGATCCAAGCAAAAGCCATTATATTACTAAAATGGATAAAAATAAAGATATTTAATTTAGTATAAAGAATTTATTCCTACGCATAAAATCTTTAAAACTTCATTAGATGTGTTAACAATTTTATATGACGTATTAAAACTAAAGTAAATCAATTCCTTCTCGTTTAAAAAATGTTCTTCGTTATCAATAAGAACTTTAGCCTTGCCTTGTATGATAAATGCAAATTTTTCACTCGTGATTTTACAATTTTTTGAATTCATTTCTCCATTAGGTTGAATTTCAATAATAATTGGCTCTAATTTTCTTCCAGAAAATTTAGTTGACATATAACTAAATTTTGATTTACCTATACTATCGTTTTGGAAATCTTGCTCTTTTAATATATAAATATTGGGTTTTTCATTTTGAAAAAGTTCCCCAATTGTAATATTGAGTGCTGAACAAATTTTTTGCAAAGAAACAATAGATGGCGAATTTTTACCATTCTCAATTTGAGAAATGAAACTTTTTGTAAAGTCAGTTCTTTTAGAAACTTCGTCTAAAGTTAAATTCATTTTTTTGCGTATTGTTCTTAGAGTAGCTCCGTAATTCATTAAAACCTCATAATGCTTATTTTCTTATATTTATTTTATTCTTTATAAATAAAATAAAGTATTAGTTATATTCAGAAATTTGAATATACTTGTAATATATTATAATTTAAGATATAAGTCTATAGAAAGGTGGAAAATTATGAAAAATATTGAAAATAATTTAATGAAAGGCATTCAGCTTGGAGATGGAGCTTATATCACTAAAAATTGTAGTGTTATTGGTCATGTTGTTTTAGGAAAAGATGCAAGTGTTTGGTATGGTTCAGTTATTAGAGGAGATATTGAACCTTGTATTATAGGTAATCGTTCTAATGTTCAAGATGGTTCTGTTTTGCATGTATCTTTGAATAAACCAGTTATTATTGGAGATAATGTTAGCATTGGACATGCCGTTAAACTTCATGGTTGCACTATAGGAAATAACGTTTTAGTTGGCATCGGTTCAATAATTTTAGACGGTGCAGTTATTGAAGATAATTGTATTATTGCTGCAGGTTCTCTTATCCCACCAAATAAACGTATTCCTTCTGGTTCTATGGTTATGGGCTCACCTTTTAAAATAGCAAGAATGCTTGATGAAAAAGATTTAGAATGGGTTAAAGCAAACGCAGATCATTACGTTGAGTATAAAAATATTTATAAATCAAAAGGAATTTAAAATCTTACAATAGTTACAGCATTGCCTCCATCATTATTTTCTGCAAGGCTGTAACTTTTAATTCTTTTATTTTTTCTTAATTCTTCGTGTATTGCTTTTCTTAACTGACCAGATCCTCTGCCATGAATGATATAAACTAAGTCGTAATTTGATAAAATTGATTCATCTAAAAACTTATCAAGCATATCAATTGCTTCTTCTACTCTTTTACCTATTAAAAGAAGTTCTCTTTTAGATGAATTACTATTTGTTTTAGAAGTAATATTAACTTGTTGATTGATATTTTTGTCTATTTTTTTACCTATGGCATCACTTTTTTTAATTTTTACTCTCATTCCTTCCATATTCAAGTTAACGTATTCACCTTCAACAGATAAAACTTTTGCACTTTTATTATACCGTTCAAGAAATATTAAATCACCTACTAAAATATCTTTTATATGTTTTCTTTCAATTTTTAATTTATTGATTTTTTTAGAAATATTAGTAATGTCTTTATCAATATCATTTACATTTATTCTTAGTTTCTCGTTAGCTAAACGTTTTCCTTTTTGTAATAGACTATATGCTTCTTCTAAAAGGTCAAGTTCTTTAGAATTTAATTTTTCTTGTAATGATTTTTCTGTATTATTTAGCTCATTCTCCTTATCTTGCAATTCTTTTTCTTTATCTTCTAATAATCTTTGAAATCTTTTATTTTCAGCAATTAATTTATTTAACTCTTCTACATTCATTTCAATAGTAGATTTATATTGAATCAATTGATTTTCTGCATTATTAATTATTTCATTATTAAATCCAAGTTTTTTTGCAATTAATATAGGATCTGATTTACCTATTACATCTTTTAATAATCTAAATTTTGGGATAAAAGTATCGTAATCAAAATCTACAGAATAAAATAAAGAATATGGATTATTTAATGCATAATTTTTTACTTCTGAAAAATGTGTTGTTACAACAGTTGTTGCTTTCTTGTTTTGTAAATAATCAAGGATTGATATGGCAAGACACGCTCCTTCTCTTGGCTCGGTTCCAGTTCCTAATTCATCAAATAATACTAATGAATTACTATCAACATCATTAATTATGTTTTTAATATTAAGAATATGAGATGAAAAAGTGCTTAAATCCATTGTTAATGATTGTTTATCACCAATATCTGCAAGTATTGAATTGTATAACTTAAATTTTGCACTTGTTGCAAATACTGGTAAACCACAATAAGTTATTAAATGGTTTAACCCTAAAGATTTAAGTGCAGCAGTTTTTCCACCAGTATTTGGACCTGTTACTATGACATTTAATATATCTTTATCAATATTAATATCAACAGGAATTGATTTTTCACCTTTATAAATATAAAGCAAAGGATGATGAATATTTTGTAGTGATATATAGTTATCTATTTCGCCGAATGTATATTTTTTATCTATATAAAAATACCCTATTTCAAGTTGTAAGCTAATATATTTATAATTTTCAATAAGCAAATCAATATCATCTAATGAATTATTTAATTCTTCCATTAAATTATAAATAATTTTTGCTATTTCTTCACTTTCTTTTATGTATAATTCTTGCATATCATTATTAATTGATACACAACTAGTTGGTTCTATATATAAAGTTTGTCCAGAAAAAGATTTATCATGAATAATACCTTGTATATACTGACTAAAATTAGTTTTACAAGGTATTGTATATCTTCCATTTCTTTCAATAATTACTTTTTCTTGCACAAATTTATCTGAAGTAGAAGAGTTTATAATATTATTTAAAGAATGCTTGATACGTGTTTTGCAATCATTTAATTGCTTTCTAATACCATATAGTTGAATAGATGCATCATCTTTTATTTCACCTTTATCACTGATAGATTTAATAATTTGATTTGATAAATTAGATAATGTATTTATATTTTCTATCTTATTTTTCAAGTAGTTAGGCTTTTTAGATAAAAGTAAAACTTTAAGTTTTTCTACCTTTAATAAAAAGTTTTTTAATATAATAAATTCTAATGGTTCAAGGGAAAAACTTTCATTTCTTAACTTATTATATAAAGAAAAAAATTCATCGTCATTTTCAATTAATTTTCCATTTTTAGATAGTTCTATCGCTTCATTAATCTCATTTTGAACTCTTGAAATTTCAGAAATATCTGATAATGGTTTAATGTAAGAAGTTGCTTCAATAGAAAACTTTGAAGAAAATGTCTCTTTTAACAAAAATATAAATTCATCAAATTCTAAGGACTTAAAATCATACATATTATTTACTAAAGGGATTAATTCTATCTATTCCAGCTATACTATTAAGTTTTTCATAAACGTATGGAACAACGTCCATAGCAACATTTGCTACAGGAGACGTATTGATATCTGATATAAGTTTAGAATCTTTAGGCATAATATAAACTATTACCCACAAAAGTAAACCGGCAATAATTGTTCCTTTTAATGCTCCAACGAGAAATCCTATAAGTCTATTAAGCCAGCCTAAATGAATTACTCTTAAAGTTTTATGAATTAAATGACCTAATATAATAATCAAAACATAGATTATTATAAAACCCAAAATATAGGCAGCAATAGAAGCAGCATTACCTGAAAAGCCAATAGATTTAGTAACAGCATGCATTGGAGCATATATCATAAAAGAAAATATGAAAGCTAATATTAAACCTAAAATTCCAACTACTTCAATAATAAAGCCTCTAATTACTCCACGAACTGCAAAAAAGAGAATAAACGCAATTATTAGTAAATCAGCAGTCCCCATTAAATTGTCCTTTTAATAATTTCGCTTACTGTTTTACCATCTGCTTTTCCTGAAACTTTAGATAATACTGATTTCATCACTATACCAAAATTTTGTCGTTTATCAGCATCTAACTCACTAATAGTATCTTTAATAATTTTTTCTAACTCTTCTACTGATAGTTGAGCTGGTAAATATCTTTCTAAAGTTTTAATTTCTGCTAATTCTTTATCAGCTAATTCTTGACGACCTGCTTTGATATATACTTCTGCCGAATCTTTACGTTTTTTAATACTTGATTGAACAACTTTAATAATACCTTCATCATCAAGTTCTTTAATGGCTGCAATTTCAGCATTTTTAATATCAGATTTCAACATTCTAACAGCATTAAGACTAACTGTATCTTTTTCTTTCATAAAAGTTTTAATATCTTCAAGTATTTGATTTTTTAAGCTCATTATTCTATAACCCCTATTAATGTTTAAAAATACTTATACAGTAAAATTATAAAAGTATAAAGATGAAAATAATAACTAATAATTAAAATTTAAATTTACTAAAAAAATAAATT
>JAZSQT010000056.1:0-6186 GCA_045538075.1 Mucispirillaceae bacterium | reverse complement strand
GGGGGGTATTATGAATATTGCTATTAAAATCTTTATTTACCGTATCTAAATTTCTAGAAAAAATTGTAATATGGCTAATATTTTTATTTTCTTTTAATTTATTAAGTAATATTTTTCCCCAATAGCCAAAACCAAGTAACGCAACTTTCATTATACTAAACCCTTATATACAATTTTTATTAATTTTGTTTATTGAATCAAATACGTATTGTCTTTTAATATTTAAATGTTTAAAGATTAGAGATAAATATTTGATAATTATGGATAAAACTCCAAAAAGCATAAAAAAAGAAGTAGATATTATACAGACTAATGTAGCCCAGCCACCACTCGTATTTATGCCAAACAGTTTTATACTTATAGCATATAAAATGAAAAATATTGATAATATCATCATAAATAAAGTTGATGTAACAGATATTTTATATCCAACACTTGTAAAGGCAATCAATGAATCTATTGCTAAACTTTGTTTATACAAAAAATCACTATTGGGAGTTTCTTTTAAAATAGGTTTATATTTGATATTTGCATAAGGCAACCCAGAATTATAATAAACTGCTTTGCGATATATAATATTATCTGTATTTTGAGATATTCTGTTTATTGCACGCCTTGAAAGTATCCTAAAGCGTTCGCTATATAATTTTTTGCCAGATACCTTATTGAATATATTATAGAATATACCACTACCTATACTTCCACTTGTTGGGGAAGCTGCAACAATATCGTTTCCCTCAAGAGATTTAAAATACACATTTTTAATCATTTCTATAGGATAATCTATAAAACACGTATCAAATTCATAAATAAAATCACCTATAGCTAAATCACAACCTGCAACCATAGCCATTTCTAAACCATGCTTATAACTCATATTTATAATTGTTACAGGGGCATCAACATTTTTTTCTGCAATTTCTTTTATCGTATTAACACTATTATCAGATGAAAAATCATTAACACAAATTATTTCGTATTTTTCAAAAGTTTTTTTCAACTCTTCATTAATCTTTTCTATAAATATTCCAATTTCTTTTTCGTTATTATGGACATAAATAATTGCACTAATAAAATTTTTCTCTTTATCATTAATCATTTCAGAATATCCTCCAAGTCGTAAAGGGTATTGATTTTTCCAGAAAGAACACTATAAAAATACGGTTTTTCAGAAAAGCATTTTATTACAGTAGGTCTTGAATCATCAATTTCAGATGCCATTAATATAGGTTTCATAGAAAAAAGGCCTTCTTTAAAAGAAAAATTAGAATATTTTTCATTGAGATACTTTTTTGCTAAAGTTGACATATACGGGTATGCCGTTTTAGGTTTTGCATGGCAGATATTACAGTTACCTAAATTATTAGGAGTGCAATAAGAGCCACTATTTTTTTGACACGAAAATGTTGGCAGATTACTATAGCTTGTAATATGAGGAGTAAAAGTAACAGACGTAAGAGAATGTAAACCAGTTTTACCAAAAGGCATGATTGAGAAAAAAGGACCGTCCATTACTGTAATGCCAATATCTTTTAATGTATCATCTACTTGACATAAAATAATTTCACATAATTCATACTTGATTTTAATGTTAGTAAACCCAAGCATTGATATAACTTCATTAATTGAAGCATAGGTAGCATTTAGGATAAAGGGAGAAACGTAATTTAATTCTTTGTTGTTTTTTATCTTATAGGGGGGGTGTAGCGTTTATAGAATTGTTGTTTGTATAACCTACAATAACACGATAGTTATCACCGTCATCAGTTTTTTCTATATTAACTACTGGACTATTATATTTTATTTCTACATTTTTTAATTTACTAATTTCGTCTAAAAAATAATCTCTCAAAATATGTGCATCGTATGTATATTCTTGTGTTTCAAAAACTCCATCACACATATTTGGTCTAAAATACTCTAATGGGTTAACTTTTTTACAATATATATTGCTATCATGGCAAAATTTTTCAAATTCATTGGCAGATGTCCAAGAAAAAGTTCTACTTGTAGCGTATATTTTTTTAAAATCTTTTAAAATACAAAAGCCGTAATCTTCTACAAATCTATCAAAATAGTTGCGAGATTTTATAGCAGTAGAATAACTACGAGGATAATGGTATCCCATATGCACTCTTGCTTGATTTATGTATGTAGCTCTACTAAAAGCCTCATTATCTTTTTCTAAAACTAAAACTTTTTGAGATAATTTACCTGCATTTAATGCTGCATAAAGTCCATATATACCAGCACCAATTATTATTTTATCATACATTTATCACCTAAAAATATCTGCTATATAATCAATCGTTTTTTTATATATGTCAATATTTTCTGGCTTAGCCATCTCTATAGATACTGCCTTATTATATTTTTTCTCAACTAATATATTTTTTAATTCTATATGTATTTTACTTTTTTCTATAGGTTTTAAATATGGCATACTAATATGAACGTGATTAATTAAGGATATATCTTCAAAAATCTTACTTAAATCTTCATTGTTATTTATTACAGTCCCTAAATCAAAATTGACCTTTAGACCATCGTTATTTAATTCTTTTACAAGGCTTATTGCTTCAAAAGTTGTATTTATAAAATTAGTTCCATATATAGTTGGATTTGGTTCTAATGCTACTATCGTATTATTTTTTTGAGCAAAATCTCCAATTTCTATAAAAAAATCTTTTATATTTGATACTTTTGCATTTTCTGGCATATTTCTGTTTTTTGGACTACCAAAAACGAGATTTTTACAGTTGCAAGCCTTTGCAAAAAGGATTGCTTCTTTAGTATAGTCTAATAGTGTTTTTCTTGATGAATCGCTTTCAAATATATTTTCTGTTTTACCGAACCAAATTGACTGCATAGATGTAATTACAAAACCGTAATTATCATAGATTTTTTTTGCAAAATCACTTGCTTCTGTTAGATTATTGTATGGATTAAGGGGAAAAATTCGTGTAGGAGCAATTTCTAATCCCTTAAAGCCACATTCTTGCATTTTTTCATAAATTACAATATCTTGAGATAAATCCCAGCCAATATTTGAAGCTGATAAAATCATTTTATTGCCTTTTCTACCATATTTTTAATATCTTCCATAATAGAGTTTTTACAATATAAATATCCATTTTTGCCATTAAAAAGTTTGTAGTATTTAGATTTCATATTATAACTTACTGTATTATTCGTTATGTTATCAAAATCTTTGTTAAATATATTTTTATATAAATCTTTTGCCATTATTGGCTCTACAGAAAGATTTAATGTCTTAATATTATTTTCTATAACAATTTTTATGTCTTTCCATAATAAAGCTAAATTATAAAACTGATAAAAATTTCTTGAATCAGTAAATGATAACGCATTGAAATCATTATTCTCAAAAAATTCTTTTAGTTTTTTAAATGATTTTTCATCTATATTCTTTAATTTATAAAAATCACCGTCAAGATGATAACACTTTTCTATATCATTATACTTTTTGCTTAATTCTGTATATTTCTCTTTTTTAAGCATTGATGGAACAATCTTTATCATATCATAAATAAAATTTTTCTTTAAATTCTTTCCAAAAAGTGCTGGCAACCTTAAAATATGGTAATCGTTTATATTATCTCTAATCCAGTTTTCAAGATAATATCTATTCCTACCGTATGCTTGCTCATTTTTATCAATAATACTATCTTCATCAACATCTACTGGATTAGGGTATATATCTACTGTAGATATTAACACTAATTTATTAAAATTAATTTTTTTAATATTTTCAATAGCTTTTTCTATTAATATTTTATCTTCATTTGGATTGCTATTTGCAATAAATTTTTCTGCCCTAACACCACTATAAATTAATATATCAAACTCTTTTCCATATGCTTCTTGAATATTTTTTGAGTTGTAACAATACTCAAAATCGTAACTTAGCATTAAATTACTACCAACAAAACCAGTATAACCAACTAATGCTATCTTTTTATTTAATAGGGGGGGGGGTTATAATTAAATCCTTAGGTATCTCAATCTTTACGCCTTTCAATGTATCGTTTAGTTGTTCTGGTTTACTTGCCCCTAAAACTGGATAAACTTTATTATCTATTGTCCATTTTAATGCAACGTGAGTACAGTTTAAGTTATGTTTATTACATACAGATATAAAGTAATCTATCCGTTCTTTATTTTGTTCATAAAAATTAATTGTTTTGTCGTAATTTATAGTTTTACTTTTAGCTATACGAGAATCGTAGGGAATACCATCTCTATATTTTCCAGTTAAAAGACCTTGACACAATGGAGAGAAACCTAACATTCCAACGGACTTATCCCTACAAAAATCAATAACACCATTCGTTTCTGCTTTTCTGACAGCATAATTATATAAAAATTGTTCTATGATAGGTTTTTCCATGTTAAGTTTATCACAAACTTTATGGCATTCTTCTAATGCTTCTGCAGGCCACTCTGAAGTTGCCCAATAACGAATACGACCAGTATTTATTAAATAATTAAATACTCTAACTATTTCTTCCATTGGAGTATCTTTATCATATCTATGAGCATAGTATATATCAATATAATCAAGATCTAAATTTTTTATACTTTCATCAAATGCCCATAAAATATGTTTTTTTGATAAACCTTTATAATACACACCGTCGCCTACTGGCCAAGAGCCTTTAGTGGCAATAACGTAATCTTGTCTATTAAATCTCTTTAATGATTTTCCTACAAGTTTTTCTGCCAATCCATAACCATAATTATTTGATACATCAAAACTTCTTACTCCATTCTCCCATGCTACATCTATCATTGCATTAGCATATCCTATATCACTACATTCTGTTCCAATAGTAAGAGCAGAACCAAATGTAACTTCTGTAATTTGCAAACCAGAATTTCCCATTCGTACATATTCCATACTATTTAATCCTCCTTTTTGCATTTTCACATGGGATATAATTATCTATAATAAAATTTGGTCTTCCTTTAGTCTCTATTATTATTTGGGCAATATATTCCCCAATTAATGATATACATATA
Organism: Mucispirillaceae bacterium; assembly: GCA_045538075.1. Taxonomy (GTDB): domain Bacteria; phylum Chrysiogenota; class Deferribacteres; order Deferribacterales; family Mucispirillaceae; genus JAZSQT01. Next base: position 1,143 of record JAZSQT010000056.1, on the reverse strand, counting down.
AATAATAGGGTAAAAAATATTCCAATTACTGACATTATGGCAAAAGTTGACTGCCATAATGGATTTGCAAAAAATATTAATATAAAGAATATAAAAGATATAAAAAAAGATAACGGCACTGTCCAAAAAATTTTTCTCAAAGGTTCTATTGAAATACTTGTAATACTATTTAGAGCATAGGCAATCATTGATTTAAAGTTATATTTTGTTGTCCCAGCATATCTTTTATCCCTTTCATACTCAATAACATCACTTTTTAAACCAATATATGGAACAGAAACTCTAAACACACTATTTAATTCACTAAAAGATAGAATTATATCAACTGCTTTTCTTGATAATAATCTAAAATTTGCTGCACTTTTCTCTAACTTTAATTTCCCTGACAGCATATCCATTATTTTGTAAAAAAAACTTGCTGTTACTTTTTTGAATAGAGTATCATTTTTTCTTTTAGATCTAGCAGCAGTAACTACATCAAAACCTAATTCAAAACGTTTTATCATTTCTACTACGATATGTGGGGGATCTTGCAAATCGGCGTCCATTGCAATAACAGCATCACCTTTTGCTATAGATAAACCTGCACTAATAGCTCCTTCTAATCCAAAATTACGAGAAAGATTGATTACCGTAATTTCATTTATGTTGCTATTTTGCATTTCTATCATATTTTTTAATGTATTATCTTTTGAGCCATCATTTACTAAAATTATTTCAAAATCGTATTTATTAGACAATTTATATAGTTCATTTAATGTTTCTATGCAATACTGACTAACAATATTTTCTTCATTGTACATTGGTGCTATTATAGAAATGAGTTTTTTCATATATGCTCCGTAAAATGACTTAGCTTTTAAACGCCTATAATTTTTGATTTAAACAATTAAATATAGTAAAATCTTTTATCAAATGCCATAGTAAACTAGACTATTCAAGATATTGATATAGATATATCAAAAATAGTAACTATATGCAACATTATAAGATTTTTAATACTAAATAGTATAAGATAATATAATACTGTTACAATGAAAAATTTTACTTTAAATTAGTAGATTACTTTTGAATGATATACGTTTAGTTAATATGTAGCAAATAAAAGAATATCTCAAACAACTCTACTACTAATAAATCAAC
>JAZSQT010000006.1:0-7401 GCA_045538075.1 Mucispirillaceae bacterium | reverse complement strand
TATATAAACAATTTCTATTTTTATATACTTGTTTCGGTGTAAGTGTAGTTTAAAATGATACTTTTTAGACAATGTTTTTTAGTATCTCTTAACTCCTTTAGGTGTAAATATTATTTAAAATGATATTCTTCCTAAAGAACACAATTTTTTCTCCAGAAGTAAAAGCATTCCATATATTTATTCAATAAGGTCGCAAACTCGCTTACGCTCGGGGTTTCACCCAAAACTCCCAAAAAGCATTGAATAAATATATGTCATTACTATCTGAGTTCAAAAATTGTATTCTTTAAGTATCTCGTTACCGTTTCAAAATTATTGATAAAATTTAAAGATATTTATTATTTCAAGTTTTGAGATTATGGATATACAAACATTTTATGACGAAATTTTTTGTATTCATAATCTAAAACTTGAAACAATAAATATATTTAAAGTTTATCAATAATATTGAAACGATAACAATATACATAAAGAATACAATTTTTGAACTCTGAAGTAATGACATATATTCATTAAATGTATTTAGCGAACACTGGGCTTGTCCCCGAACGAAGTGAGTTTGTGAGCTAATTTAATGAATATATGGAATGCTTTTACTTCTGGAGAAAAAATTGTGTTCTTTAGGAAAGTTTATCTTAAAATAATATTTACACTAAAATGAGTTAATTAACACCATAAATATTATCACTAAATTTTTGTATAATATATAGATTGCCACGAAAACTGGCGTTTTTCTCGCTAGTGACTTTTAAAGACTTAAAGACGTAAAAACAAGTCATTACGAGGAGCAAAGCGACGAAGTAATCCAGTAAAAATAATTTAAAAAAATATATGTTCTTTATGGAAAATAACGGATAAACAATCTTTACTATCAAATAAGTTATTAACATTTAAAAATCTATAATTATCATAATTTAATCAAATAAATATTTAAATTTTTAATAAATTTATTTACAATCTTAACTCCATTGAATAAGATAGTGTAATATGTTTAAATATACTTTAAGAGGTGTTACTTTATGATTGCTAAAGAGGGTTTTCCGTATATTATAGTTGCAGCAGTTACTTTGTTGATATTAATAGTCTTGCCTACTAAGTTATTGATTATATTAGTGGCTGCTTTACTTGCTCTTTTTATATGGTTTTTTAGAGATCCAGAAAGAAGTATTCCTTTAGATGAAAATGTTGCAGTTTCAGCTGCAGATGGAAAAGTTGTTGAAATTTCAGAAACAGAAATTGACGGTGTAAAATACAAAAAAGTTGCAGTGTTTATGAATATTTTTTCAGTGCATGTTAACAGGTTGCCTTTTGCCGGAACGATTAAATCTGTTGAGCATATTCCAGGTAAATTTATAAATGCAGCAAAAAAAGATGCATCTATAGTTAATGAAAGAAATGTAATTACTTTTGAAACTTCAAAAGGTGATATGATAATAGCTCAAGTAGCAGGGCTTGTTGCAAGAAGAACAGTTAGTTACGTTAAAAAAGGTGATACACTTGCAATGGGTGATAGAGTAGGTATGATAAAATTTTCTTCAAGGGTTGATCATTATTTTCCTTTAAGTTTTGATATAAAAGTAGATGTTGATGATATTGTAAAAGCTGGCGAAACAATTATTGCCGAATACGATAATGATTAAGGGTTAAAAATGGGGCTTATTAGCAGGCAAGGAAGAATTAGATCAGCTATTAGAAACAAAAATGTTATACTACCAAACACAATCACTATTTTAGGTTTGTTGTGTGGGGTTTATTCTATCATTCTTTCTATTGATGGAAAATTTGTATATGCTGCGTATGCTTTAATATTATCGGCATTATTTGATGGTCTTGATGGTAAAGTAGCAAGGTTAGTTAGAGGCACAAGCGAGTTTGGAGTTCAGCTTGATTCATTATGTGATGTAGTTTCTTTTGGAGTAGCTCCAGCTATATTAGTATATTCATGGGTGCTTGCTCCTTTTGGTAGGCTTGGTTTAATGGCTATGTTTTTATTTGTTGCTTGTGGTGCTTTACGTCTTGCAAGGTTTAATGTGCAAGCTGGCAAAATTAGTAGCGAATATTTTGTTGGCTTGCCTATTCCTGCTGCTGCTGCTTTTATTGCAGCTGGGGTGATTTTTGTAAATAAATTAGGGCTTAATTTAGATAAAACATTTTTATCGGTATTTTTTATCGTTAGTATATATATACTTGCGTTTTTGATGGTTAGCACTATCCCTTTTTATAGTTTTAAAAAAATGAGTTATTTTAAAAGAAAGCCTTTTAATTCTTTAGTTATACTTGTGGTGTTAATATTTTTTGTTGGACTTTATTTTGAAATTTTATTTTTTATATTAATTTTAAGTTATATTGTAATTGGCTTATTGTTATCTATTTTTAGAATTACTAAACATAAAAAAATAGAAGAAGTATAATATTTGTTGTTGATAATTAAAAAATGTATTATATAATCACCTTATGAAGATTATTTTTATGGGAACTCCTCAAATTGCCGTGCCATGCATTGAGGCGTTGTATAACAATGGTTACGATATTCCTTTGGTGGTTACTCAACCAGACAAGCCTAAAGGCAGGGGCAACAAAATGCAGGCTTGTCCAGTTAAAGAGTTTGCAGTCAGTAAGGGTATAGAAGTATATCAGCCAGAAAAGTTAAAAAATAATCAAGAAGCGTATGAAAAGCTAAAAAGTGTTGATGCAGATTTTTATGCTGTAGCAGCCTATGGCAAAATTTTGCCGGAAGAAATTTTAGCTTTGCCAAAATTTGCTCCAGTTAATGTTCATTTTTCTTTATTACCAAAGTATCGTGGTGCTGCTCCAGTAAACTGGGCTATTATCAATGGAGATAAAGTTACTGGTGTATCTACTATGTTTATGGATAAGGGTATGGATACTGGCGATATATTATTAATGGCAGAAACAGAAATTAATAATAAAAATGCAGAAACTTTATCTAATGAGCTTTCTAAATTAGGTGCAGATTTATTAATTGAAACTTTAAATAATTTTTCAAATATTACACCGAAAAAGCAAGACAATAATAACGCTACTATTGCTCCAATGATGAAAAAAGATGACGGATTAATTGACTGGAATAAAGAAGCAGTATTAATTGAAAGAGAAATCAGAGGCTTTTATCCTTGGCCAGCAGTATATACCCATATAGACGGTAAACTTATTAAATTTTTTGATGCAGATGTTGATAATAACGAAATATCATCAGAGGTTGGCTCTATTTACAATATAGATAAAACATCTTTTTCTGTAGCAACGTCAAAAGGTGGCTTGATTGTTAAAGAAGTCCAATTAGAAGGCAAAAAACGTATGGACGCTAAAAGTTTTATGGCTGGTTTTTCTCTATCTGTAGGAAAAAAATTTGAATAGCTCTAATACGTATAATTTAGCTACTACTCTTTTGCTATCTATTGCAAGTTTATGGATACTATACGGTTTGATGGTAGCGTCTGTTTTTGTGGTTTTTTCAGCAATATCTCACTTTTTTCCGTTATTTATGGATATTGGTTTAACGTTAATATATGTATTAATGTTAATCTGTATTATATTATCAATCATTTTGTTTTTATCTATTGTATTAAAGAAAGATTTGCTTCCATTTTTATCAATAAGATATATTTTAATGATGTATTTAGCACCAGTATCAAAATCTATAGCTAAAAGAACGTGGCTTGATAGTGAAAAAGTTATTAGAACGTATATTGATTTAAATAATAAATTTCTTATTAATAAATCAAAAAATATGCAGTTATCAAATATATTATTGCTTCTGCCTCATTGTGTTCAATTAAATACTTGTGGTATTAAATTAACTTATGATATAAGAAACTGCAAAATGTGTGGAAAGTGTGTTATTGCTGGGCTTATTGAACTTTCAGATAAATTTAATGTCAGTATATCAGTTGCAAATGGTGGCACTATGGCAAGAAAACAAGTAGCTGAAGTAAAGCCAAGTATGGTTTTAGCAGTAGCTTGTGAGAGAGATTTATTAAGTGGCATTAGAGATACCTTGCCGTTAAATGTTTTAGGAGTGCTAAATAGTAGGCCAAACGGTCATTGTGTAAATACAACTGTTAATATAGATAGTATAAACGAATTAATGCAACAACTTAAAAGGTAGATTTATTGTATTACTTCTTTGCAATAACATTGTGAAAGATACAAGAAAGTATATTTTAATTTGAATTTATAAAAAATTACATAAAAATAAGAGGAAAAAATGAACGCAAACACATTAAAAACAGCATTTTTATTAACACTTTTAACGGTGTTATTTATTTTTATTGGTAGTTTAATAGGTGGTAAAACTGGCGCAATTATAGCATTTGTTATGGCATTTGTTATGAATTTTGGTTCTTATTGGTTTAGTGATAAGATAGTTTTATCAATGTATAAAGCTACTCAAGTTACAGAGGCAGAAGCTCCAAAATTATATGGTATAGTTCGCAAACTTGCTACACGTGGCAATTTGCCAATGCCAAAAGTTTATATTATTCCATCTGGCACGCCTAATGCTTTTGCAACAGGTCGAAACCCACAAAATGCAGCTGTAGCTGTTACAAATACTTTAATGAATATGCTTACAGATGAAGAATTAGAGGGAGTAATAGCCCACGAGTTAGCCCACGTTCATGGTAGAGATATATTGATAGGCACTATTGCTGCAACTATAGCTGGTGCTATTATGACTATTGCAGATATTTTTAAATGGGGTATGATTTTTGGTGGTGGAAACAATAACGAAGATAGCGAAAATTCATCACCTTTAGGAATGATTGCAGGTATTGCGATAATGATTATTGCACCTATTGCTGCAATGCTTGTGCAAATGGCAGTATCAAGATCAAGAGAATATTTAGCCGATGAAAGAGGTGCAAGTCTTTGTGGCAACCCTCTTGCTTTAGCTTCTGCGTTACACAAAATTTCTTACGGTGTAGAACATGCACCTATGGAGAATGCAAAACCTGCTACTGCACATATGTTTATAATGAACCCTCTTTCTGGTGGTTCTGTAATGAATTTATTTTCAACTCACCCACCAGTAGAAAAAAGAATTGAAAAATTGCAAGCAATGGCAAGAAATAAACCAGTAAATTTTGAGTAATTTTTAGATAATAAAAAAAGGTGGAATTTATCCACCTTTTTTATTTGTTTTATATTTTGAATTTTTATACGTATTCAGTTCCAGCAAAGAAGAAAGATAATTCTTCTGTTGCTGTTTCTGGTGCATCTGAACCGTGAACGGCATTATTGTCAATATTTTTGCCATAAAGTTTGCGTAAAGTATTACTTTCTGCTGCTTCTGGGTTAGTTGCTCCCATAAGCTCACGCCAGCCTTTAATAGCCTCTTCTTTTTCAAGGCACATAACTATACAAGGACCAGAACTCATAAAATCTGTAAGGTCGTTGTAAAAAGGGCGTTCTCTATGAACGTAATAGAATTTTTCTGCTACTTTTTTAGTCATATGAATTTTTTTCATTGCTTTGATAGTAAAGCCTTCAGCTTCAATTCTGTCAATAATTTTGCCGGCATTTTTAGCAGCAACGGCGTCTGGTTTAATAATTGCAAAAGTTTTTTGTAACATTTTAAAAGTCTCCTAATTTAATTTTTTCAAATATATTCGGCAAGTATCCTACTCTATATCCATAATAAAAGCAAGAAAAGTAATTCCCTCAGAGCCGATTGTTTCTATTGCGTGGCTTTGCCCTTTATCGCAAAACATTAAATCGCCCTCATCAACAACAAAAATTTCTCCGTTATCATTATATCTTGCTTGACCTTCTATCAATAAATAACATTCTGCATCTGTTTCGTGTTTATGGTATCCAATTGCAGAATTTGGATCTAAACTCATCATATTAAAAGTTTTAAAAGTGCCTTTTATGCCTCTCATTGCAAGATAAGACATGGCAGAAGCAGTGCCTTTACCACCACGTGGAGCTTTAAGTTCTTCTGGATAAATATCTTTAAACTTTATTACCATAGTTTAACCCTCTTTAGAAAAATTATATCTATCATATATTTTGTTGATTATTTGAGCTATAGCACCATCACAAGTTACATTTGTTGCAGTTCCAAAGCTATCCATAACAATATATAATGCTATCATTAATGCTTGGGTAGTTTCGTTGAATCCGAGATTTGCAGCAAGAACACCAATAGCTGCCATAATAGCTCCACCTGGAACACCAGGAGCAGCAACCATAGCCATACTTAACATAAATATAAACCCAGCAAATTGGAGAAAAGATATATCCATATTAGTGCTAATAATAATAGCTAAAGCACAAGCAACGATTTTTGTAATACTTCCAGGCATATGTATTGTAGCACAAAGAGGCACAACGAAACTTGATAGCTCTTCTTTAACACCAGTTTTAACTACTTGGTTATATGTAACTGGAATAGTTGCAGCAGATGAAGAGGTGCCTAAAGCAGTAACGTAGGCTGGAAGCATTGTTTTAATAAGAGTAATAGGGTTTTTCTTTGCAATTAAACCAGCTATTACAAATTCTATAAATAGTAAAATAACTGTTAAAGCAAAAATAAATAAAATAATTTTTATGAAAATTAATACAATTCCACCAATTTTTCCATCGGCAGTAATATTTAAAAATATTGTAAAAATGTATAAGGGTAATAGTGGTATAATAATTTTTAGTATTACATTATATATAATATCTCTAAAGTCAGATAATACATCTTTTAGCTTAGTGCCTTTAATAGATGAAAGACCAAATCCTAACACGAAAGCTAATACTAATGCACTTGTAACTCCAACAATAGGTGGCATAGGTATTGTAAAGAAAGCACTTAATCCACTGCCAGCATCAACGGCACTACTCATTGAGCCACTTTCAATAAGAGTAGGAAAAAATATAGAGCATATAATATACGTTAAAAATCCAAAAGAGATAGTAGAAATGTAAGCAATTGCTATTGTTATAAGAAGAAGTTTTCCAGCCCTTGAGCCTAAATCAGCAATACCTGGAGCAATTAAACCAACGATTAATAACGGTATAATAAAACTTAAAAAATTGCCGAAAATTGAATTTATAACCATAAAAGAGCGAACTAACCATTCAGGAAAGAAATTGCCACATATTATGCCTAAAATAATTGCAATAATAATTTTTGTAAGTAGGCTTAACTTACCTTTTTTGAATGTTTCTACATTATTCATTTTTTACCCTCAAAATTTAATAAGTAAGATTATATTGAAATGATAAATTTGTAAATAACCTTAGAAGTTTTTTTAACATAAGTTTAATTAATTTAAATATACGTATTATTAAAGGCGAAGATACTAATAATGATTAATAATATTAAATAAATACTATATTGTAAAAATTGTAAATATGTTTTAGTATTATTCTTTTATAAACCTTTAT
>JAZSQT010000106.1:0-24042 GCA_045538075.1 Mucispirillaceae bacterium | reverse complement strand
AAGATTTGATTATTTCCTTTAAAGAAAAAATATTATTTTCTGATAATATAAAAAATACTGCTTTATCTTTAATGGGCAGTATATCAAATATTAAAGTAGATAAATCTAAGTCTCAATTGATTTTATTAAAGTCTAATAATAATTTAGATGTATATGTAGAAGAAACGTATTATGGGTTTGACATATATATTAAAGGTAAGTGATTATGAAAATTTTTTTAATAGCTGGAGAAACTTCTGGCGACATACATGGATATAATTTAGTTACAGAATTACAAAAGATATATAAAAATATAGATTTAGTAGGAACTGGTGGCAAAAGGCTTAAAAGTCTTAATCAAAAGCAGTATTTTACAGAAGAAGAAATGGCAATTATAGGCTTTGATGCAGTAATAAAGAAGTTGCCATTTATTTTTAAGATGTTTAAAGTTTTAGAAAAAGCAGTAAGAGAAGAAAAACCAGACGTAATTATATTGGTAGATTATCCTGGCTTTAACTTGCGTATGGCAAAAAAGCTAAAAAAATACGGCATACCTATAGTTTATTTTATTTCTCCACAATTTTGGGTGTGGAATTATAAAAGAATATATATTTTACGTGATTATTGCGATATTACATTTTCTATTTATCCTTTTGAGACAGAAGTATTACAGAAAGAGGGTGTTAATTCTGTATATATAGGTAATCCAGTTATTGATAATATAAAATTTAAGTATGACGATAGAGACACATTCTTAAAAGCTGGAAATTTAGATAAAAATAAAAAAATAATTGGCATTTTGTCTGGTAGTAGAAAGAAAGAAATTTCATCTCTTTTGCCTATATTTGTTGAAGCATCAAAAAGATATAGTGATGATTATCAGTTTGTTATTAGTAGGGCTTCAAGTATAGAAATGGATTATATAAAAGATTTTGCAGGTGATATTACAGTTTTATCTGATTGCCAATACGATATTATAAAATATTCTGATTTTATTTGGGCTTGTTCTGGCACTGTTACGTTAGAAACAGCTATATTAAAAAAACCTATGATAATTGTATATAAATCTTCTCGCTTTAATTTTTATATAGCTATGCTTTTATCAAAATTAAGAATGGTAGGTTTACCAAATATTATTAATGGTGATAAATTTATACCAGAAGTATTAGGTTGGGATATAAAAGCTGATGATATTATTATAGCAACAGATTTAGCGTTAAATGATATTGATAATATAAATGAAAAATTAGAAAAAATTTCATCTATGTTTACTGGTTTAACTCCATGTAAGAAAGCAGCAGAGGAAATTTATTCCTTATTAGAAAATAATAAATAAATTATTTTAGCTTTATATATCAATAGTTTATATTGATATTTCTCACAATTTGTAAAACATCTTTCATCTTTGGCTTAAATTTTGCTTGTATTTAGGCGTGGAGGTGTGAGATGAACAACATCAGCATTTTATCATCGTTATTTATTAGTGATAATAGCAGTCAATCACTTGAAGTAAATAATAGCGAAAGCTCCGATTTTAAAAGTTTTTTTAGTAGTTTCGTTAAAGAACAAGAAAAATTTTCAAGTGTAAATTCTACTGATAAAAAATATCATATATCGGCAAAAAATAGTAATAGGGAAGATTTTTCTACTAATGAAATTTCAGAGAAATTAAGTAGAGTATTAACTAAAGATAGTAATATTTTAGCGTCTCAATACGGTAGCACAGAAGAAGTATCAAGTAGCGACGAAGTAGCATCATCACTTGCTTCATTAATTATGATGATGACTGATAGTAATATGGAGCAAGATACAGAAGACAGCAATAATATAGAAGTTTTTGAAAAACTCGTTGCTTTTATAAAAGATTCTAACGATATTTCTTTAGAAACATTAAGAAATGAAAGCAAAGAATTGCTTGCAGGACTTTCTGTATTATTTAATACTTTAAATGAAAATATTTCTCTTGAAGAAAATTCGTTACCTGCAAATTATGATGGCAAAATTCATATAGAAGAAAATACAGAAGAAATAGAGCAACCAAAAACGATATTAGAATTATTATCTCTTCTTCAATCAGCAAAACAAAAAGAAAAATACGATAAAGAAGCTGAAGAAAATGCTTTAAAAAAACTTACTAATGACAGCAAAAAAGATGGTGAAAATGAAGAAGAAAGTAGTGATAGCAAAGATAATGAAGAAAATCTTTTAGCTCAAGTTTCTTTATTAAGTGAAGATATTGATATTAAACAGTTATCGCTAAACAATGAAGAATTGCAGAATAGTGATAATTCAAAAATTTTAAACAAGTTAGTAGAATTAATAGAAAGTCTTTCTAATAATAAAGATGAAGTAAAAAATAACACTTTATTAATAGATAATAATAGTGAAGTATCTGATATTTCGTTTACTGAATCATTATTAGTATTAAAGAAAGAGCTTGAAAATGTATTAAACAACTCAAGTAAAGATTTAAAATCAACAATAGAGCAAATTAATCCACAAGTATTACCTAACGATAATTTTTATAAAACTGGTAATTCAGTAGATTTTTCTACTTCTAAAATTGATAGTAGCTTTTTAAAAGAAGAAATTTTATCTCAAAATAGTATTAATGAAATGGTAGTAGAAGATAATAAAATAGAAAGCTCAATGGTAGATGATTTAGTAGAATTAGAAAACAGTAAATTAAATAAAGAAGATGAAATTAAATTATCAAATTTAAATGAAGAATTAATTTCTGACGATGCAAATTTAGAGCAAATCGTAAAAGATAGTAACAAAAATCAAAAAAATGAAAAAAGCAATGAAGTATTATCATCATTAAAACAAGAAAATTTAAAAGGTGATAATCTTGAAATTAAAGAATCTGTTAAAGGTAGCAACGAGGAAAAATTTTCTGTTGAGGCAAAATTTGCAGCAAAAGATAAAAATAATAGTGAAGCATTTTTATCTAACGAAAGCAAACCTCAAGATAAATTATTAACTCAAAATCAAACATCTGATATTGAAGCTGATTTTAATACTTTAATGAAAGAAGCCTCAAATGCACCAAAAGCAGATAATAAACACTCAATGACGTCAAGCTATACTTCTTACGATTTAAGAGATGCAAAAGATGTTGCTAAATTAATGAGAACAATAGAAAGCACAGTTAATAAAGGTGAGTCTAAATTGACTGTAACTTTACGTCCAGACGATTTAGGTCGTCTTGAAATTCGTTTAATAGAAACTGGAGGCAAAATTAATGCGAAATTTTTTGCCGATAATGAAACTTCTTACAGAATGATGTTATCTCATAGTGATGCTATAAGAAACCAATTAGCAGAAAAAGGTATTGTTATAGATAATATGGAATTTGCTTTTAATGATACTACTTCAAAACAAGGCACAGGCGAAGATAGAAAATCTGCTAAATATAATGGAAATAAAAAATCATATAAAGATAACGATGAAAACGATAAAGAAGTTGGCACGAATTTTGCTTCTAAAAGGGAAACAGGCATATATGCCTAAATAAAGGGGAAAAAAATGCAGCTTTATAGTTCAATAGCTCCAACGACTATAGCTTCTCAACAGAAAGCAAAGTCGCAAGGTATTGGTAAAGACACAATGGATCAACAAGATTTTATGAACTTACTTGTTGAGCAGTTGAAAAATCAAGACCCATTAAATCCAACAGATAATGCTGATTTTATGGCTCAAACAACTGCATTTTCTCAACTTAATGAAATGCAAACATTAAATACAAGTATGAATACAATGCTTGAGATGATGAAAATACAATATAGCACTTCATCAAATTTATTTAATGCTACAAGTTTTATTGGTAAAGAAATTGAGTTCTCTACAAATACTGTAACATTTGGTTTAGATGCAGTAACTAATCTTTCATTCTATCTTGCTGCTACTCCTGATATAAATAAAAGCCAAATTAATATTTATAATGAGGCTGGAGAACTTGCAGCTATTGTTAAGCCAGATTCTACTCAACTTAAAAAAGGCTCCAATGTGATAGCTTGGGACGGTAAAGGTTTAGGTGGTGTAGAAGTGCCAGAAGGAACTTACTTCTTTGAAGTTCAAGCCTTTGGTGAAGATGGTGCAAAACTTGATGTAGAAACATTTAATACTGCTATAGTTCAAGGTATTAAAGAATCAAATGGTGTAGTTTACTTTGATGTAGGCTCTGGTTCAGTATCATCTGAATATATTTATTCAGTTAGAGAACCAAAAAAAGAAGAAGCAAGTGAATAGAAATTAACTGGATTGCAAACAAAAGCGTCACTGCGAGGAGCAAAGCGACGAAGTAATCCACAAAGGCTTTCAGGATAGAAAGCAGAGCGAAAAGATTTTATCTTTTCGTAAGTGTAGCAAAACCACGCTTTTGCGTAACGGTTAGCAAAAAATTTTAGGACGAAATTTTTTGCATAATTTATAGATTGCCACGAGGATTAAAATCCTCTCGCAATGACAGAAAAAAGTAACAAGTATTATAATTAAAAAATACAATAAAGCATTCGGAGGTGCTTTTATGTTAAGGTCTCTTTATTCAGCCGTTAGTGGCTTAAACGTAAACCAAAAGTCTATGGACGTTATTGGTAACAACATTGCAAACGTAAACACAGTAGGTTTCAAACAAGGTCGTGCAGTTTTCCAAGACCTTATGAGCCAAACACTTATTGGAGGTAAAACTCCTACAGATTCAAGAGGTGGTATTAACCCTCGTCAAGTAGGTTCTGGTGCTTATTTAGCAGCAGTTGATAATATATTTGAGCAAGGTGTATTGAAATCAACTAATAGAACAGCAGATTTAGCTATTGAGGGCGACGGTCTTTTTATAGTGCGTGGAGAGGGCGAACTCCAACATTACTATACAAGAGCTGGAGATTTTAACTTTGATTCAAGTGGAACATTAACTAACCCATCTGGTTATAAAGTTCAAGGTTGGATGAGCGACCCTGTTACTGGCGTTCTTAATGCTGATGCCTCTGTTGGCGATATAGTGTTAGGGCCAGAATATAAAATTATGCAACCAAGAGCATCATCAGTAGTAAACCTTGCAGGAACATTAGATACACGTGCAACGGCTTCTACTGTTACATTTAATCCGTTTTTAACACAAGCTACAGCAAGACAACCTTTAACGAGTGTTACAAATGCTTCTGGTGTTGCATTAGACCTTGTTAGTGGTGAAGAAGTTAATATTAGAACTCATGCTTCAAGACTTAGTCTTATGAGTGAATTAGTTGATAAAAATGGAACAGAAGTTAAACTTGTTGATAATCAAGCAGTTACTTTTACCTTTGGTAACACTCCATTTTCTATAGCTTATAGTGCTAAAGGTGGTCAAAATAGAGGTGATGGTGTATTTAATACTGTTGAAGAATTTGTAGAAGAAGTAAACAACATATTTAAACAAGTTGGTGCATTAAATCCAGCTCCAAATAATGGACCAGTTGCTTCAATCAACTTAGTAGATGGTAGATTTAGACTTACTGCAAATACTTCTTTTGAACTTACAAGTATTACAACAGATAGCACATTACAAAACATATTATCTACTCTCATAGGTTCATATGGACCAAATGCAACAGAAGAATCTGCCGATGTATTTTTTGAAACATCAGTTGTAGCAATGGAAGATTTTGATGATTTATCTGGTCTTGCTCTCCAAATCAATAATTCTGTTAATGGAAACGTTGTTGCAGACGGTTTTGAAGCAAAATTTTTAGAAAATAACTTTGGTATGTTAGAAGGCGAATCTATTAGCTTTAATACAATAGAACTTAACCAAAATCCAGATGGAAGTGGTGCCGCCTGGGAACCTATAGCTATTGGACCATTCTTTTATACTGAAGTAGAAAATCCAATTCAAGCAAACCATTTCCATACAGTGCAAGAACTTGGTAAACTTATAACAGATGCTATTAATGATGCAGCTGCTCAAACTGCACAAGCTCAAGTTTGGGGTGCTCCTTCTGTAGTAAACTTTGGTATCGTAGGTAACGAGCTTACATTCAATCTTCAAGGTGGTGGTGCTATTAGATTAGGAACAGCTTCAATGGCTCCAGCTCCAGGGGGAACAGACCCTAACCCATATTTAAAAACAGTATTTGATAAAGCGTTTACTGTTCAAGATATAAGTGGTGCTACAGTAGGTAGAACTTTAACAGATACACAAAGTTACGCTAACTTAGAAGAAATTTCTGGTAAAGGTAGAATAGTTTATAGCTATAATAAAACTAATAACAACCTTAAAATGAATATGACTACTGGCGATGTAAATATGGTAAATGGCGATACATTAACATTCGTTATAGCTGGAACTGAATATACTGCAACTTATCCACAAGCTGGTTGGGCTGATGGTGCTGCAGTAGCTGCTGCTCTTAATACTGCTCTTACTGGTAGTGGATTAACAGTAGCTTATAATGCAACTGGTGCTCCAGACGGAACTGGTATGTTGAATTTTACTGCTAATGGTCAAAATGTTGTTGTAGATGATATTAAAACAACTTCTACAACACCAGATTTAAGAGATTTCTTAAAATCAAGACTTAAAAATATAGAAATAGCAAATGGAACTACTGTTGGTGTTGAAGGTGAAGTGCCAGAAATTAGCAAAATATCTGGATTAACTATAGAAAAAGGCTATCAAGGTGATATTTTTACAGATAATATTTTACCAGTAGAGGGAGAAATTGCTCTTAACGGTTCAATTACATCAGAAAGATTTTTATCAGTAGCTGATGAAACTACAAAAATGGTTGACCTTTTTACTGGTAATGGTGAATCTTTTAAATTTACAGAAAACGAATCAAGTCTTAACTTTAATGCAAGTATAGGCGAAGAACTCGTTACTGGTAATAATATATTCCAAATTGATGTAAATACTACTTACGGCGAAATGGCTATGGCTATTGAAGAGTATTTAGGTTTAGGTAGAGAGCATAATAGAAGCGATAACGTAGTTATTAAAGATGGTGCGTTAATTGTTACTGGTGAAAAAGGTGTATTAAATAATATTGACTTCTTAAATATTGCTGGAGCTGGAACAAGTGAAAGATACGGCGTATTTAATAACTATATGAAAAGTGATACAACTGGAGCAACAGGTGGTATCCTTGCAACAAATATGGCTTTATACGATGAACAAGGTAATGCTCATATCGTAAACTTTACTTTTAGCTTATGGAATGAAGAGCAAAATGAGTGGAGATTACAAATTGAAGCTGATGACCCAACAAATTCTATAGCAATTAATGGTGCTACAGCAAACGAATTAGTATTAAAATTTAATGCAGATGGTTCATTAGCTTATATGTATGATAGATTTCCAACGCCAGCTTCAATTATAGTAAACCCAACATTAAGGTTTTCTGCAGCAAATGGAACTAATACATTGCCAAATATAGCCCTTAATTTAGGTTCACAAGGTGGAACAGACGGTATGGTAATTGCAGCAGCTGCTGGAACATTTACTCAAAATTCATCTGACGGATACCCACAAGGTAACTTAGAGTCAACACTCTTTAACCCAGCAGGTGAAATTGTAGGTTCTTACACTAACGGTCAAGTTAGAACTGTAGGACAAATTGCCCTTGCAACTTTCGTAAATAATCAAGGGCTTACAAAATTAGGTGATTCTCTATATGGTGCTACTGGTAACTCTGGACAAGCAACTATAGGAAAACCTCAAACAGGTTCAAGGGGAGATATAGCAGCAGGTATGCTTGAAAACTCAAATGTAGATTTATCTACAGAACTTGTTGATATGATAACAACTCAACGTGGCTTCCAGTCTAACTCAAAAGTCATCACAACCTCCGATGAGATGATTCAAGAGCTTTTAGGAATGAAACGTTAGAATAATGTTATAAGGATATAAGAATAGGTTAATTTTGCCATTCGCTCCGGCAAAATTACCTATGGTTTCCAAAGAAACCGTTTGAGTGCGTATGAAGAAGGGGAAAGATAATGAGAATCTTTCCCCTTTCTAATTTCAATATTTCTAAAATAATATAATACAAATATTATATAATACTTGTATTATTAAAGTTTTCATCTTATAATTTAAAGTATAAATAAGCTTAATTGGAGTAAGTAATGAAGAAGTTGTTTGTTTTAATGGTTTTACTATTTTCCGTAAATAGTTACGCAAATGATGTTAAAAGCCTTGAGTCTAAATGTAGTAACGGTGATTTAAAATCTTGTGCTACTCTTGGCATTTGGTATTATGAGGGAGAGGGAGTAGCATTAAATTATAGCAAAGCCAAAGAATTATCAGAAAAAGCATGTAATGGTGGAGAAGCAACTGGTTGTTACCTTCTTGGTGTTATGTATTATTTAGGTCAAGGTGTAAAAAAAGATTTTAATAAAGTAGTAGAATTATTACAAAAATCGTGTGATGGTGGAATTGTTGCTGGCTGTTACAATCTTGCTGTATTTTATAGAGATGCAACTGGAGTAAAGCAAGATTTAAATAAGGCAAGGCAGTTATTTGAAAAGTCGTGTAATGGTGGTGAAACTGAAGGCTGTTATAATCTTGCCTCTATATATTATAACGGTGATGGTGTAAAAAAAGATTTTGCTAAAGCAAGAGAATTATTTGAAAAATCATGTAGAGGTGGACTCGTTGCAGGTTGTTATAATCTTGGTTTAATCTATTACGAAGGTAGTGGAGTAAAGCGAGATTACAATTTAGCAGGTAAATTATACGAAATAGCGTGTAATGGTGGAGTAGCTACTGGGTGCAATAATCTTGGTTTAATGTATTATGGAGGCAAAGGAGTAAATCAAGATTACAAAAAAGCAACAGAATTATATGAAAAAGCGTGTAATGGTGGCGAAGCTGAAGGCTGTAATAATCTTGCTATTATGTATAGCGAGGGAAAAGGTATCAAAAAAGATTTTAATAAAGCATTAGATTTGTTTCGCAAAGCATGTGATTTAAAAGTCCAATTAGGTTGTGATAACTATAAAAAATTAAAACAGATATTAGGTAAGTAAATTTGTAGTTATTAAACAAATTATATTAACTTTTATTTTATATTTATCACCTTCTCTTATTTAGAAAAGGTGATAAATATTTGTCTGTTTCAGTAGTTAAAAATAATAAATTTATTGCCGTTCCATATTCAAAAACTTAAAAAATATATAAAGTTAAAATTTTTAGTATAATCATAGAATACATATATCAACTTATTGATAATAAAAACAAAATTAAATATATCATTTATTTTTTCACCATATATTTTTTTTATAAGTTACAAATAGATACAGACAAAAATTATAAAAGGATATTTTTATGGTAAAACAATTTATTTTTACAATTTTATTTTCATTTATAGCAACGAGTGTTTTTGCAGATAACTGGCTTGAAAAAGATTTAGCATCACTACCTAAAGATACTAAAATAGAAGTAGTAAAAATGTATAACGATATTCATCAAAAAGCTGCAAAATTGAGAGTTAATATTGTTGAAACGAGTAACGATTTAGCAAAAGCAATTGAAAACAAAGTTAATTCAGTAAAACAAGAACTTATTGTAGATAAACTTACTAATCAAATTGTTGATTTAAGCAATGATATGAGAATAGCTTATACTGATTTATCTAACAAAGCAGGTTCTTTATCTCAAAAATTTGAAAAAGAAAAAGCAGGCGATGATGATGCAGATGATTTTTATAATAAATTTTTTACATCAGACGGTGTTGAAGATATTTACGACTTATTAGATGATAGTGGTTTGCCTACACCAACGAAAAAAGAAATTATGGAAAAATATGGCAACAAAATAAAAATGGTTCAAAATAACTTCCGTAATGCTTACAATAAGTATCGTGGCTTTTGGTTAGCAGGAATTACTACTGGTAAAGATTTTGAAAATGCAAAAAAATCATTTGCAGAATCTGTAAAAGCTATGATTAACTTATCTGTTGAAGTTTATAACAACGAAATTGCTAAATTAAATAACAATCAAATTAAACAGTTATCTACAGAAAGACAAAAAGTTACTAATAATCAGATTAATAAAATTAACGACAAAGCTAACCAAGTAAAATTAAAAACACAACGTAGATTGGATACTTTAGAGTAGTAAATAAATAATACCACCCCTCTTAACTCATCCTCTCCTCTTAATTTGCCACCCTATTGGGTGGCTTATTTTTTGTCATAAAAAAGCCTATCCATAAAATGAATAGGCTTAAATTATCATTTAATAAAAATATTATTAAAATTTAACTACTAATTGAGCACCAGCAATTAAAGCACCTACACTTGTAGCACCTGTTTGTGTTTCATCATCATAAATATAGTAGTCAGTTTGACGAGCATAGTAACCAACTTGTGGAACTAAAGTAAAATGTCCTTCAGCAAAAGTTATTGGAGTTTGGATATAAGCTGCATATCCAGCTATGCCAACTTTTTTGCCATCTTTATAGCTTCTGAAATTATCAGCAGTAGAATCTTGATAACCACCACCAATTTCAAAAGAAATCATTTCGCTAACTTGCATACCAAAAACAGCAGCAACACCCCAAGTTAATACGTCATTAAGATTGTCATTGTTTTCACCATCGAATGAAGGTTTGATTTCTGTAACATCGTCACCAGTGTTATTTAACATATAAACTGCACCATACATTCCAGCATTCATACCAACGAATGCACTAATACCAACATACATACTTCCAAATGTAGGCATAATATCAAAACCTGCGTGCCAAGCATGAACATTTGTTCTATCCGTTCCATTAGTGCCATGTTTTTGAGTGAAGAGTCCATACGTTCCAAATACTCTTGCAGTCATGAAATCACTTTCATAATCGTAAGCAATTTCAAAACGTGGAATATAAGTTTCTGCAATATCATCAGCATTGGTAAGTATTTGATTATCAATATTTGCCACAGCTGCAACACTTAAACCAGCATAACTAACCATAAGCATTGGACGACGAGAATCACTTACCGTTCCAAAACCAACGAGACCATTATCTACAAAGTAAACATCACTTGAAATACCGTTACCAGTAAGAGTAGATTTGTTACCAGCAATTAAAGTTAAACCATTTTCAAAAGTGTAACCACCGTAGAATTGACGAAAGCCAATAGGCAAAAGAGGTAAAGTTTGATCTGGTTGAACATTCATTTCTGCATTAGCAAAAAAGTTGCCTGCACTAAAATTGATACCAAAACGAGAGTTGCCTTGCCATCTCATTTTAAAATCACTACTAATTATATTTTTAGTCTTGTCAGAAGCATTTGAATATTCATAAGCTGCAGTCATACGAGCTTGACCATACATATCAAGTTTCATACCTTCTGGCATAGGAATTTCAAAAGCTAATACTGGCACTGCCGATATAGCAAATGCTAAAAAAGAAAATAAAAGTTTATTCATTTTGTATTCTTCCTCCAAAAAATCTGTTTAATTATAAATCAAAAAAATAATATTGCAATACTTTGTTGATAAATTATATCAATAAATGCAGATTAAATAAATTACATACTTAAATAAATATAGAAATTTTTTGTATGATATATAGATTGCCACGACGATTAAAATCGTCTCGCAATGACTTTTAAATATGTCATTACGAGGAGTGAAACGACGAAGTAATCCAGTAAAAAAGGTTTTAAAATCACCTAATTATAAAACTTTCCTTTATTTAAATCTGAAATGATAAATAAATATGAATTTTTAAATAGAATTGAAAGGATAACAATATACATAAAGAATACAATTTTTGAACTCAGAAGTAATGACATATATTTATTCAATGTTTTTTGGGAGTTTTGGGTGAAACCCCGAGCGTAAGCGAGTTAACGACCTTATTGAATAAATATATGGAATGTTTTTACTTCTGGAGAAAAAATTGTGTTCTTTAGGGAAGTTGAAATTGAAATAACCTTTACACCGAAATGAGTATATAAAAATAGAAATTATTTATATAGTTTGTAGATTGCCACGACGATTAAAATCGTCTCGCAATGACTTTTAAAGGGTTAATGACGTTAAAACCGTCATTACGAGGAGCAAAGCGACGAAGTAATCCAGTAAAACTATTTACAAAAAATATTCCAACATTTTTATCGTTGCTACTATTTAAAATTAACAATGTTTAGCTATAGTAATTATTTTGATAATATATTATAGTGATTATTGGTTAAAAAAATATATTTTTAGGAAATAATATGAAAAAATTATTAATTTTATTATTTATCCTATTTTCAGTAAATAGTTATGCCAAAGACGTAAAAAATTTAGAAGATAAATGTAATAAAGGTGATTTAGAAAGTTGTGCAGAGCTTGGTATAATGTATCGTAAAGGTGAAGGAGTAAAGCAAGATTTTAATAAAGCAAAAGAATTATTTGAAAAAGCATGTAATGGTGTAGATGCTATGGGCTGTAATGGTCTTGGCTATATGTATGATAACGGCTATGGAGTAAAGCAAGATTATTTTAAAGCAAAAGAATTATACGAAAAAGCGTGTAATGGTGGAGATGCTAAAGGCTGTTATAATCTTGGCTATATGTATAATAACGGCTATGGAGTAAAGCAAGATAAAAATAAAGCAGTAGATTTATACGGTAAAGCATGCAAATTAAAATTTCAAATGGGTTGTGATAATTATAAAAATTTAAAAAATATGTTAGGTAGATAAAAATATTTATACTTACTTTCTCTTAATGACGTTAAAACCGTCATTACGAGGAGCAAAGGGACGAAGTAATCCAGTTAAAAATATAGTATTACTATTTAATCTTTATTAACTATATCAAATTTACTTCTACAAAAATGATTAACAAAAAATAAAGAAAAAACCCAGTATAAACTGGGTCAAAAGAAGTAAATTATAGCAACATTATATTACTTAAAAAATCTTGCTATATCATTATAAAAAGCGAAAACCATTAATGCCATTAACAAGGCAAAACCCACCCTTTGAAAACCACCAATAATTTTTTCACTTAATTTTCTTCTTGTAATTGATTCTATTGCCATTATCAATAAATGACCACCATCTAAAACTGGAATTGGCAAAAGATTAAATATAGCTAAATTTAAGCTAATAATTGCCATAAAAGTAAGCAATGCAGCCATTCCAGATTCAGCTGAAGTAGCTGTCATTTGAACTATCATAATAGGTCCACCTAATGAATCTGCTGGAACTGCCCTTTGAATAAGTTTTGCAAAACTTTCAAAAACTAATGCAGTAAATTCCCAGCTTTTTTCAAAACCTTTTATCATAGAATCTATAAAACCGTAATTAACTAATACACTACCTTCTTTTGGTGTAATTCCAACTAAGCCTACACTAATTTTTTCGCCTTGTTCGTTATTTATTTCATTTAATTTTGGTGTAATTTGTAAAGTTATATTCTCATTGTTTCTTAATATATTAAAAGTTAATAACTCTTCTGGTCTTTCTCTAATATAACTTGCCGAATTATTCCAACCAACTATATTTTCGTTATTGATTGAAACAATTTTATCACCACTTTTTAAACCACCAATTTCTGCAGGGCTACCTTCTTGCACACTACCAATTATTGCAGGAATAAGCAAACTAACTCCAATATCGCCTACTATTTCTGTATCGCCAAAAACATCTTTTGCTTGACTTTCTGATATAGTTATAGGTATTTTTCTACCGTCATCAAGAGTTATTGATATGCTTTTATTTGGATTTTCAGAAATTATTGATTGAAACTCGCCCCAACTACGAACATTTTTATCATCTACAGCAACAATTTTGTCTCCACTTTTTATACCAGAAATTTCAGCCACGCTACCAGACTTGACTTCGCCAACAATAGCTTCGTAATCTGGAAAGCCTGTCATAAATAAGCCCCAAAAAACTACTACTGCAAGAAGAATATTAAATAAAGGTCCAGCAAATACGATTAATGCCCTTTGCCACGTTTTTTTATCAGTAAAAGCTCTACCTACTTTTGATGTGTCGTTACTGTCCGTATCTTCTTCATCTTCGCCATACATTTTGACGTATCCACCTAACGGAAAAGCAGAAAGACAATATTCTGTTTCGCCTATTTTTTTGCCAATAAGTTTTGGTCCAAAACCTAAAGAAAATTTTTCTACGTAAACTCCACACCATTTTGCAAAGAGAAAATGCCCTAACTCGTGGATAAAAATTAACACTCCTAACACAACTAATGCGATAACTATATTCATATTTAACCTTATTCCTTTTTAATTTGAAAACTTAGACAAACTAAAATTATTAATGTTCTTTTTTATAATTATTTTTTAAGATTTGCAACAACAGATAGTGCAACTTCGTAAGATTTTTTATTATTTAAACAAGCCTCATCAATATCATTGCTATCACTAAATGATATTTTTGATATAGTTTCTTCTATTACTTTACTTATATCTAAAAAAGTAATTTCATTATTTATAAAAGAATTAACTGCAACTTCGTTAGCAGCATTCATAGCAGTCATTAAAGCATTTGATTTAGTTTTTAAAACATCTATTGCTATTTTTAGACACAAAAATTTATTTAAATCTGGTTTTTCAAAATTAAGACTGCCAATTTCAAACAAATTTGGTGCTTCTACTCCACTTGAAATTCTTTCTGGATAACCTAATGCAAAGGAAATTGGCACTTTCATATTTGGCTTGCCCATTTGAGCTATTATTGAGCCATCATTAAAGGCAACATACGAATGAACTATACTTTCTTTATGAATTGCAACTTCTAAATTTTCTGGTTCTATATTAAAAAGATAGTATGCTTCTATCAATTCTAATCCTTTATTCATCATTGTTGCAGAATCTATTGTAATTTTCTTACCCATACTCCAATTTGGGTGTTTCAAGGCTTCTTCTATTGTAACAGACTCCATTTCTTTTAATGATTTTGTGCGAAAAGGTCCACCACTTGCCGTTAAAGTAATTTTTTTTACACTTTTTTTATTTTGACCTAATAAACATTGAAATATTGCTGAATGTTCGCTATCTACTGGAATTATATGTGAATTACATTTTTTTGCTGTTTCTGTAATGAGTTTGCCGGCAGAAACTATACATTCCTTATTTGCTAAAGCAATATTAATGCCTCGTGATACTATTTCGTAAGCAATTTTTGCTGAATCTATACCACTTGGAGAGTGTAATATTAAATCTATTTCTTCATTATCTAAGATATTTTTGATAAATTTATCGTCTTTATCGTCTTTTGATGTTATAAAATTTTTACAATTTAATTTCTCTGCAAAAGAAGTTAATAACTCTGTATTAGAATAATTAGTTAAAAAGACTACTTCAAATAAATCTTTATTATCAAGTATAACTTCTACTGCTTGACTGCCTATAGACCCAGTAGCACCAATTATACCAATCCTTTTTTTCTTCATTATATGCCCACTAAAAAGTATAAATAAAAATATAATACTGGTGCTGCAAAAATTGCTGAATCAAATCTATCTAATATTCCACCATGCCCCGGTATTAAATTGCCACTATCTTTTACTGCTGCACTTCTTTTAATCATTGATTCTATTAAATCGCCAATTACTCCAGCTACAATAACATCTACTGCAATAATAAGCATTACCCATATACTCAAATTAAAATGGTAATAATTAAATAAGTAAGCAATAACTAAACCTCCTAAAAAACCTCCTATTAAACCCTCTACTGATTTTTTAGGACTAACTTTTGGTATAAGTTTATGTTTGCCTAAGGTTATGCCTGAAAAATACGCAAAAGTATCGCTTGCCCATACGACAAAAAACATAAACATCAACCACATAGCACTAACTTCTCTAATTAAAATCATAAAACTAAAAAGAAATGGCAAAAATATAACAGAAAAAAAACTATAAGATACATCTTCTATAACTCTTTCTGTAGGATTATTAGAAAACATTTTTAAAAGAAACAATATAAATAGAATAATGAATATTATAGCTAAAAAAATAGTATTATTACCAAAAAATAAACTACTTGGAATAATAACTGCACTGCCCCACATTAACGGTTTATAAATAAAAGCATTTTCTTTATCAACTAAAGGTATAAACTCTCTTGTAGCAAGGAGAATAATTAATAGTAAAATAGCAAAAAAAACGTATTGATGAGAAAATAGAACTACGTAAATCCCAATAGGAAGCAGAATTAAACCTGCTAATATTCTATATATCAATTCTTTTTTCTTGCTATTTTCCACCTTGCACCCTCCTATAATTTATAATTGCTCATCAGTTTTACCAAAACGTCTAACACGCTTTGAAAAATTTTTTATAGCTTCATCAAAATCTTTTTCTTTAAAATCTGGCCACAAAATATCAGTAAAGTATAACTCTGCATAAGATATTTGCCATAACATAAAATTACTTATACGATATTCTCCACTAGTGCGTATAAGCAAATCAACATCAGGCAATAACGGATTATACATATTATTACTAATGGTATCTTGATTAATATCATCTATTGACATTTGACCTTTTGAAACCTTATCTGCAATAGATTTTACACAATCTGTTATCTCATCACGACTACCGTAACTAATCAACAAATTAAGTATCATACCAGTATTAGTAGATGATTTTTCTGATAACTCTATTAATGTGTTACGTGTTATTTCTGGTATTAAATCAATTTTTCCAGAAATAACGAAACGAATATTATTTTCCATCATTAATTCTGCTTCTGATGCCATATACTCGTCTAACAGTTTCATTAAAAAAGATACTTCTTCCTCTGGACGCAACCAATTTTCAGCAGAAAAGGCAAACATACTTAAATATTTAACCCCAATTTTTGCTGAATGGCTAACGATTTTTTTTACAGTAGCAACTCCCTCACGATGACCAAAAATACGTGGTAAACCTCTTTTTTTTGCCCATCTGCCATTACCGTCCATAATAATTGCTATATGGTTTGGAAAGAGTTGTTTACTCATTATATTTCCATAACCTCTTTCTCTTTTGCTACTGTAACTTCATCAATTTTTTTGATTGCATTATCTGTTTCTTTTTGAACATCATCTTGCAATTTTTTAGATTCATCTTCGCTAATTTCTTTATTTTTTTCTTGTTTTTTTATTTTTTCGTTGGCATCTCGCCTTTCGTTACGGATTGCAACTTTTGCATCTTCTCCCATTTTTTTAACTACTTTCACTAGTTCTTTTCTTCTTTCTTCTGTAAGTTGAGGAAAAGGCACACGAATGACTTTACCGTCATTTGATGGATTAAAACCCATTTGGCTATTTAAGACTGCTTTTTCTATTTCTTTAATCATATTTGCGTCCCACGGAGTAATTGTTACGAGTCGTGGCTCTGGTGCAGATAAAGAAGCAACTCCAGAAAGAGGCGTCATTGTGCCATAATAATCTACTTTTATATTATCAAACATAGAAACAGATGCTCTACCTGTTCTAACACCTTTTAATTCTTCTTTGTAAAATGAAATTGTTTTTTCAATGCTTTCTTTAAATTCTTTAATTACTTGGCTCATATTAAATTATCCCTCCACTAATGTTCCTACTTGTTCGCCTTGAACTATCTTTAATAAATTACCTTTACCAAACATATTAAAAACTATTAAAGGAATTTTATTATCCATACACATACTAATTGCTGTAGAATCCATAACGTTTAACCTTTTAGTAAGCACATCTATATAACTAATTTTATCGTATTTAGTAGCTGTAGGGTCTTTTACTGGGTCTGCAGTATAAACTCCATCTACTTTTGTTGCTTTTAATACTAATTCTGCATTTATTTCACTTGCTCGTAATGTTGCTGCAGTATCTGTAGTAAAGTATGGATTTCCAGTTCCTGCTGCAAAAATAATAACTCTACCCTTTTCCATATGCCTCATAGCTCGCCTACGAATAAAAGGTTCTGCAATTTGTCTCATATCAACTGCCGATTGAACCCTTGTTTCTATACCTTCTGCCTCTAAAGCATTTTGAATAGCAAGGGAATTGATAACTGTAGCAAGCATTCCCATATGGTCTGCAGTAACTCTATCCATACCTTTAGCAGCCGGTGAAACGCCTCTAAAAATATTACCTCCACCAATAACAACGCCTATCCTAACACCTGCATCATATACTGGCTTAATTTCACTTGCAATAAAACGCACAGTTTCTGCATCAATACCGTAAGACTGCTTACCCATAAGGGCTTCACCACTTAACTTAAGCAATATTGTTTTATACTTTAGCTCCATAAATACCACCAAAATTTATTAATTATAATCCCTTTAATATCCTATTAAATCTAATGTCAGTAAATCCACCTTCGCCCCACGACCAATATATAACGAATGCTTTACCAACAATAGCATCTAAATCAACCATGCCCCAAAATCTGCCGTCAAAACTTGCGTCTCTATTATCTCCCATAACAAAAACTGAACCTTCTGGCACAGTAAATTCTTCTATATTATCTCTTGGAGATACTTCTGCTGGCATACTTGAAACGTATTCAAAACGAGTATAATCTGGCTTTAATTCTTCACCATTACGA
Source organism: Mucispirillaceae bacterium (assembly GCA_045538075.1). Classification (GTDB taxonomy): domain Bacteria; phylum Chrysiogenota; class Deferribacteres; order Deferribacterales; family Mucispirillaceae; genus JAZSQT01. The sequence goes on along the minus strand of JAZSQT010000106.1, from coordinate 5,552 downwards.
TAAACTACTTTATCTACTATCTTAATTTTATCTCCAGCTACTCCAATTACACGTTTGATATAATCTTTATCTGGTTCTAATGGATATTCAAAAACGATTATATCATCGTGGGCAGGTTCGCTAAAAACGTAAGACAATTTATTAACAAGTATATGGTCGCCAATTTGTAATGTATCAAGCATTGACCCAGAGGGAATTTTAAAGGCTTGAATAAAAAAAGTTCTTATTATCATAGCTATAACGAATGCTACAATAATTGAATCTATAGTATCTCTAACGGCATTTTTTTCTTTCTTATTTTCTTCTTTAGCCATTTTAATTAATTATCCTCCCCTATGCGTAAAACTGCCATAAAGGCTTCTTGTGGCAATTCTACTGAACCAATTTGTTTCATACGTTTTTTACCTTCTTTCTGTTTTTCTAACAATTTTCTTTTTCGTGAAATATCGCCACCGTAACACTTTGCAATAACGTCTTTTCTAAAGGCTTTTACGGTGCTTCTTGCAATAACTTTGTTGCCAATGGCAGCTTGAATTGCAACTTCAAACATTTGTCTTGGTATAACTTCTTTCATTTTTTCTACCAACTCTCGCCCTTTATATTCTGCTTGGTCTTTATGAACGATGATTGATAAAGCGTCAACTGGTTCTTTATTTATTAGCACATCTAATTTTACTAATTTACTTTCACGATATTGACTAAATTCATAATCAAAAGAAGCATACCCTCTTGAACAAGATTTCAACTTATCGTAAAAATCCATAACTACTTCCATTAAAGGCAACTGATATTCTAATATAACCCTTGTAGGCGAAATATATTTCATATTAGTTTGCCAACCTCTACGCTGTTGCAACAATTGGATTACTGCACCAACGTATTCTGACGGAACAATTAATGTAGCAGATATATAAGGTTCTTCAATTTTTTCATAACTATTTTGGTCTGGCATTGACGCAGGATTATCAACTTCAATCATTGAGCCATCTTGTTTATATACCCTAAAAACAACAGTAGGTGCTGTAGATATTAGGTTAAGGTTAAATTCTCTTTCAAGGCGTTCTTGGACAATTTCCATATGTAATAAGCCTAAAAAACCACAACGATAACCAAAACCTAAGGCGACTGAACTTTCAGCTTCAAAGGTAACGGCACTATCATTTAATATCAACTTTTCTAAAGCGTCTCGCATATCTTGATATTGGTTTGGGTCAATAGGATAAAGACCACAAAAAACTACTGGCTTTACATTTTTAAAATCTGGAAAAGGCTCATCTGTAGATTTTTTTGGGTGAGTAATAGTGTCGCCTATCTTTACTTCGTGGACGTCTTTTATACTAGCAGAAATAAATCCAACTTCACCAGCACTTAAAGAATCTTTTTTAACTGCTTGAGGAGTAAAAATACCCACCTCTACTATATCGTATTCTTTTCCTGTAGCCATAAACTTGACTTTATCGCCATTTTTTAATACGCCATCAACTACACGTATTAATACGACTACACCTCTATATGAATCATACCAAGAATCAAATATCATAGCCTTTAAGTTTTTGTTTATATCACCTTTTGGAGCAGGGATATTTTTGACTACAGCTTCTAAAATCTCTTTAGTGCCTTTACCCTCTTTTGCACTTGCTAATACTGCTTGGCTTGCATCTATGCCTATAGCATCTTCAATTTCTAATTTAACTCTATCTGGGTCAGCAGCTGGCAAATCTATTTTATTAATAACTGGCACAAGTTCTAAATCTTGGTCAACTGCCATAAAAGCATTAGCGATAGTTTGAGCTTCCACTCCTTGAGACGCATCAACTACAATTAATGCACCTTCACAAGCTGCAAGACTTCTTGAAACTTCATACGTAAAATCAACGTGTCCTGGAGTATCTATTAAATTTAAAAGATAATTATTGCCATCATCGGCTTTATAGTTAAGGCATACTGTTTGAGCTTTTATTGTAATGCCCCTTTCTCTTTCTATATCCATACTATCTAATACTTGCGATTTCATTTGCCTTTTTTCTAATGCACCAGTATATTCTATAAGACGGTCTGCAATAGTTGATTTACCATGGTCTATGTGGGCAATAATACTAAAATTGCGAATAAAGTCTTGATCCATTACTTCTCCAAAAGAGTATAAGATTAAATTTATGCTAAATCTTGTAACTATACTATAAATTACCTACTAATATCAAGTTTTCTTTTTTTAATCTAACACTAAGTTGGAGGACAAATTATACCTTGAGATAATAAATAATGAATATAATTACATCTAAAATACATTATTTATCATATATACAAAATTAATCTCCCTTATTTTTCATTGACGATTAGATATAATTGGATATAATTGGGTATAATTAGATACAATTGGATATAATTAGATGTAATTGGGTATAATTAGATATAATTGGGTGTTTTATGATAAGGGCAGAAACTTATACCATTAATGACGAAACATTAAGTATGATTTCAGAATTAGAAGAATTTAAAGGAAAATGGAAAAGTTTAAGAAAAGATATTCCTAAAGATTTACACAAGTTAAAAGTATTAGCAACTATTGAAAGCATTGGCTCATCAAATAGAATTGAGGGCAATAAACTTTCTGATAGTGATGTAGATATTTTATTATCAGAGTTAAAAATAACATCTTTTAGTTCAAGAGATGAAGAAGAAGTCGCTGGATACGCTTATTTATTAGAAAATATTTACGATAATTATGAAGTTATATCTCTTACAGAAAATTATATAAAACAGCTTCATAATATGTTGCTTAAATATTCATCAAAAGATGAAAGACATCGTGGAGAATATAAAAAATTTCCTAATAATGTAGTTGCCTTTGATAGTAATGGTCAGTCGTTAGGTATTGTTTTTGAAACTATTTCGCCTTTTGAAACTCCAGAAAAAATGAGAGAATTAGTTAATGATTTTAACACTATTATAGCAAATAAAATAATTCACCCAATTATTGCTATTAGTATGTTTATCGTTCATTTTTTGCAAATTCACCCTTTTTCTGACGGCAATGGCAGGTTATCACGTGTTTTAACTAACTTTTTGTTATTAAAAAATGGATACGATTATATACTATATTCATCATTAGAAAGTATTATAGAAAAGTCAAAGGCTGCTTATTATAAAGCATTAAGAGATACTCAAATTTCTTTTAAAGATAATTATGATTATTCAGCATGGACGACTTTTTTTATTAAAGCGTTAGTTAAACAGAAAAGGCATTTAGAAGATAAAATTAGCTATATTAATAGTAGTGATACTTTTGACAGCCTTGACACATCAATTTTAGATTTGTTTAGCAAACACCAAAAATTAACTTTAGGAGAAATATCTAAGCTACTTAATAGAAGTCCTAATACACTAAAAAAACGTATTACAAACCTATGTAATAAAGAAAAATTAATTAGATACGGAAATACGAAAGGTGCTTGGTATGAGAAATTTAAAAAGCAAGAATATATAATATCTTAATTATAGATTTTTTATAAAATTATTGTTAATCTAACTATATACGATTGATTAGAGGGAGGAATATATGAAGTTAAATATACCACAAAAAGTATATGATAATAATAACAAGCTATTTAAAGGCACTGCCTACGACATTAGGGCATACGTTGGCGAACCTAATGCTTTTTTTGGGGACGATGCAGTATTAACTCCAGAAGCAATGGAAGTTGCTGGAGCATTAACGGCATTAGTTGCTTTTAAAAGAGAAGATGGTTCTATTGTGCAACTAAATGTTGGAGATACTGTAGTAGTTGGATACGATAATGGTCCTACATCAAAACAGCTTGCTGATGCTTTTTGTAATGGGCTTAATACTCAAGGTGTTAATGCTTATAATATTGGCATATCTTCTTCTGGTCAAGTATATCAAGCTCAAGAATTGCTTAAAGCTCAAGGGCATTGTCAAATCACACGTTCTCACGTTGAAGTTACTACAAACGGTGCAAAATTTGGTGTTGGTATTCAAGGTATTCATACTTATCTTTTAGCTCAAATGAATGAGGCAGTCAAAAATGGCATTGAAGCAAGAGACGTGTCAAAAGGTAAAACAGAAAACAAAATAGACGAAGCTCGCAAAATATATTTTGATAAAATGAAGAAAATATATGGCGATTATTTTTCTAAACGTGATAACTCAAAAGTTGCAATAAATGTTTTTGGTGGCACTGGCGTCCAATACGTTGACTTATTTAGAGATATTTTCGGTAAAGATGTTACAATTTTAGCAGATGATATAAACGTTAATGACGGAAAACTTTTAGCAGACCCTACAAGAAAAGAAATGCTTGAAAGAGTGCCAAATTTACAAGCAACATTAGATAGTGGAAAAAGAGTTCATTCTTTTGATTTAGATGCCGATAGAGGTAGCTTATCAGAGGGAGCTGAAGCATTAACTTTAACTGGCAAAGGTCATTATTTAGGCGATGATTTAGCTTTTATTTTAGCAGCATACAAACTTAATCGTGCAGTGCCAGAATTAGAAAAAAAATTAAAATCTTTAAATGTTAGCGAAGATAATATTAAAAAGATTTTAGAAATAGCAAAAACAGTTTACGTTGATGCAAGATATACTTCAAGTGTAAAAACTTATGTTGATAATACGTTAAAAGGCAATACTGCTTTCCATAGAAAAGGTCATTCTTTATGGAAAGAAACTATTACATCTAATATGCAAAAAATGGCAGAGTTAGCTGGATATAAAACTATTCAAGAATTTGTTACAGCCTCAAATTATAGAGATATTCAAATTGAAGCATCACTACATATGTTTTCTACAGATACAGAGGACGGCATTCCAAGAGACGATGCAGTAGAAAATATCTTTATATTAGAAAAGTTGTTAGATGAATTAGAAATACACAATTTAGGTGCATATTTTGCCGATTTGCCACACCGTTTTATTACTAAAGAAATTCGCACAACTTCTGTATCAAATGAAGCAAAGGATACAATTACTGCTTCAATAATAGAGCATATTAGACGTATGTTTACTGGCAAAAAAGATTGTTCTATAGTAGAGTTTGACGGACAAATTAGAGTTGATTGGCCTACTGGCTTTTTAATGTATGGAATGAGTAACACTTCTCCAAAACTTACATTTATGGTAGAAGGTTCAACTCCAGAAGAACGTAATGAAGCATTAGCGTTTGTTCTTGCCCTACATAATCAAGAAAAATCTTCTGCTGGTGATACTTTACCAATGGATACATCAGAAAATCCATTCTTTATAAAAGATGAAAGCTACAATATGAAAAACCCTGACGATATAGATTTTGATGATTATAGAGTAAAATCATTTATGGAAAAATTTAGTATAAAATAACAATCATATTATGTATTATTTTTAGGCTTCTATTTTAATAAAATAGAAGCCTTTTTTTATGATGAAAGATGTAAAATATAAAGAGGAAATAATTTTATACTAACAATATAAAAAATCGTGTTCTTTAGGAAAATTGAAATTAAAACAATCTTTCTATTAAAATAAATTTATATATCATCACTCATGATTTTTTTTA